>JBDHFN010000097.1:0-10159 GCA_039590375.1 Gemmatimonadota bacterium | reverse complement strand
GCGGACTGCCGTTACTACGACTATCAGGGGGACCGCCAGCCCGTGTTCGAGGACATTCGGATCCACCCCGAGGGCCGTGTCTCGTTCATCGTCAGAACCAAGACGTTCAAAGACGTCGCGGGCCTCATGGTCTCGAGCGAGGATGCAGGAGAGACCTGGAGGGTCGACCCCATCGCCCTATAAGGATCGGCTATTCTCCGCCCGTGCGCTCGAGCACCGGCCAGCTTTCGAACATCTCGCTCACGACATCGTATACCCAGCTCTGCATGCTCGCGGGGCCGGTAAGGGCGGGTTCGATGTTCGCTTGGGCCCATCCCAACCAGAAGTTCGCTCCGGTCCGGGCATCGACGAGATGTACGACGACCGTTCCTTCCTCGTAGGTGAATACTTCCGTTTGCGTGTACCCCGACTCGTCGATCACCTCCTCTGTGAGTTCATGATCCACAAGGGACAGATGGTGATGCACCAGCAGGTCCGGAGAGGATTCATCCCGGCGAATGCCCCTCAGGGATAGCTCCCAATCGATCGCCTCGTGGAGGCGATCTTCGAAGAATCGATTGTTCTCGAGGCGAGGATCGCCCATCGTGCGATCGCCCTCTTGGTTCCACGCAAACGTGGTGTAACGGTCAATGCTCACGTCCTGAGCAAAGGACGCCGAGGATCGGATTGAAACGCCGCATGAGGCAGCGGCCAACGTGAGACCGCTTGCCAGTAGGAACGGGGTCAACACTCTTGTCATTCTCAGCTTCCTTCTTTTTTTGGGGGGCTCCCCAGTTAGGCGGATCACCGTGACCCCTCACCGGATTCATCGACGTGCCGGATGCTGTAGGCGATCCAACGCGATGCGAAAGTTAATGACGACAGAAAGAAGATCCAGGGTGTTTCGGCCCCTTAACCCTCCTCGATCTTGACCTCGTCCCAGATGGCGTCGAGCACGTCGAGGCTGGCGTCTTGGATCGAGATGTCCATTTCGGTGGCCATTGCCTCGAGCCGTTCGAACCGGCGGGAGAACTTCTGGTTGGCGTGCTCGAGCGCTGTCGCGGAATGGCTTCCTGCCAGCCTCACCAGATTCACGACGGCGAAGAGGAGGTCACCGAGTTCCTCTTCGAGATAGGGAGAACCGTCGTGGGCGAGCGCCTCCCGGACTTCTCCGACTTCCTCGTGGACTTTGTCGAGGGCTCCGATCGCATCGGCCCAGTCGAAACCCACTCCACTGACTCTGTCCTGGATGCGGTGCGCCTTGTGCAGGGGATCCAGACCTGCCGGTATGCCGGCGAGGACCGAGGCATTCTCCTCTCCAAATTTCTCCTTCCGCTCTTGGGCCTTCAGGACCTCCCAGTCCTCTTTCTCTCCCAGGCCGAAGAGGTGTGGGTGTCGGTCCCACATCTTCTTTTCCAGCCGCTCCATGACCGAGCCCGCCGTAAAAGCCTTTCTCTCGTCGCCGAGCACGACCTGAAACGCGAGGTTCAGAAGTAGATCACCCAGCTCGCCCTCCAGGTCGTTGTCATGGCTCTCTCGAATGGCGTCCACGACCTCGTGGGCTTCCTCGAGAAGATGTGGGACCAAGCTTTGGGGCGTCTGCTCGCGGTCCCAGGGGCATTCGGTCCTGAGAAAGCGCACGAGTTCGACGGCGCGATCCAGGTGACCCGCGCCCAGGTCTGGTCGCTTGGGGCTGCTTTCGTCGGAGCCCATTCGGGTATTCCTCGATCGTTTGACGTGAATGAACGGAACTTGATCAGGGCTTACCTTTACGCTTCTTTCAACGGATATGTCAACGGACGCTCGATCCCGCGCCTGGCTGGAAGTGCAGCCCGGAGCGCTTCGCCGGAATCTCCAAAGAATCCGTGAATCCCTCGGAGATGCGGTCGCGGTCATCCCCATGGTCAAAGCCGATGGATATGGATTGGGCATGGAGGATGTCGTCCGAGCGTTGAAGTCCGAGGATCCATGGGGGTTCGGCGTGGCGACGGTGGAGGAGGGCGTGGCGTTGCGCGGAGCGGGCGTCACGGCCCCGGTGATCGTTTTCAGCCCCGTGCCACCCGGCTCATACGACTCGGCGGTGGCGCACGACCTCACCCTCACGGTATCGGATGTGGACTCCATCGAGCGAGTGACGGCTGCGGCGACGCGGACGGGGCGAGTGGGTCGATTTCATGTGGAGGTCGATACGGGGATGGGCCGGTCCGGTTTCGACTGGCGCGGCGTGGGGGAGTGGGGTCCCGCGTTGGCGAAGGGGATCTCCGATACGGTGATTTGGGAGGGATGCTACACGCACTTCCATTCTGCGGACCTGGCGGACGACGAGACGACACGGCCGCAGTGGGAGAGATTTATCAGGGCGCTCGACCAACTGAAGCCCCCAGCGGGAAATTTTGTCCACGCCTGCAACGCTGCCGCTGCGATGCGATATCCGATGTTCGCCGCGGACGCCGTCCGGCCCGGCATTTTCTTGTACGGGGGCCGCGCGGGTGCCGATGTGGCCAAACCGGATGAGGTGGTTCGGGTCTGCGCCCGCGTCACGCTCATCCGCGACGTCCCCGAGGCGACCACGCTGGGCTACGGAGCCACTTATCGCTCCTCCCGCAACGAACGGTGGGCCACGCTCGGCATCGGCTATGGAGATGGGTTTCCGAGGGTCCTGGGGAATCGGGGAAGTGTGCTGCTCTCTGGCCGAAGGGTCCCGATTATCGGACGGATCTCGATGGACATGACGGTGGTAGACATTACCGGCGTCGATGGAGTGGGGGTGGGGGATACGGCGACGCTGATCGGCACCGACGGAGATCTGGTCCTCACGTTGGATGAGGTCGCGGACTTGGCAGGAACGATCAGCTACGAGATCCTTACGGGCTTCACGACGAGAATGCCCAGGGTTTGGATATCCGAATAATCTAAGGAAGCCAGTTTGAAGCGATATTTGTTGGCGACAGTGATGATTTGTGCGGGGGCGGTGTCGAGTTGCAAGGATAAGAACACGACTGCTCCTGACCTCGGTTTCCTCCAGATCAATCCGCGCACCGTAGAGGTTGTCATCCCTTTTGACGATTTCGTGGATGACGTGCAAGTCTTCGGGGGGTACGGGTCCACCGGGGCTCTCGGTTACGGCGCGGTCGCGCGTGATTTCGGTGGGCTGACTTCACGGACGCTCGTACACTTCGACGATTTTCCAACGACCGCCGACGTTGCGGGGTCCCTCAGCTTTCTGGGGGGACGTGTCATGCTCGTCTTCGACACGGTGAACGGCACCCTGGATACTCCGTCGAACGTGGAGCTATACGACGTGGTGGAGGATTGGCACGCCACCACAGTGACGTGGGACGTGGCGGTCGACACAGCCGGGGATCGGCGGTTGTGGACCCAGCCCGGGGGTGGCCCTACCACGCTGCTTGGTGGGGCGATCTTCGACGCCTTTCTCGCACAACAGGCCAACGATTCTCTGGCACGCTTGGATACGGTGAGCATTGCGATCGATTCGGCGACCGTGGCTTCCTTGGGGGACCCGGGCGGGGCGACAGGGCTTCTTCTCGCTGCCGCCGAGCCGGGGGTCCATCTCCGCTTGCGGGATATGGTCCTCTTGCTCACCACGAGGGCGAGCTCGAGAACCGACACGAGCTTCGTGATGTCGGTCCCAGCGGATGATGTGAGTTCCATTTTCGATCCGGTGCCGGCCGCACCGGCAGGGTGGCTGCGTGTGGGAGGGGCCCCCTCGTGGCGATCGGTAATCACGGTGTCGATTCCCGCGACCGTCGACGGCACGGTGGAGCTTTGTGGTATGGTGGGCTGTGAGGTCGATCTCACTGAGGTCGACCTGAACCTCGCGGAGTTGGTGCTTACGACTCGGCAGAGCGAGGCGGCGTTCCAGCCCCAGGATACGTCGAGGTTGGATGTCCGCCGTGTTCTCAACACGGACTTGCTCCCCAAGTCCCCCCTCTCACCGCCGCTGATGCCCTTTGTTCAGAGCGTTCCACCCGAGTTCTTTTCCGTACAGGCCGGGACGACGGTGGCTCTCTCCTTGACCGGGTTCGTGTCGGAGATTCTTTCCGCCGCCGCCGAGACGGGTACGGTCTCAACCGCCTCACTGAGTCTGCTCAGCGCGTTCGAGCCGCTCATGATCGGCTTCGCATCCTTCGAGGGTGGCGGTGGCGCGGGCGCCCCGGCACTGCGCCTACTGTACACCGTTGCCAATGGTGTGGGCTTGCCATGAGATATTCGAGAGCACTCTGGGCGATGGCGCTGATTCTACCGGGCAGCTTGGCGGGCCAGTCCGTGCTGGGATCGAGTGGGCTGGGGATGAAGCTGGATCCGCTCGATGCCACGCAGCGGGCGCTCGGCGGGGTCGGAGTCACAACGCGTTCGGCCGTCGTGATTCCCGGAAATCCTGCGGCGTCTCTAGACATTCTGGCGCCCACGATCGGGTTTACCGTCCAGCCGCATTGGGGCAAATACACCGTTGGACCGGATAAGGGCAACTTCAATGTCACCCGATTTCCCATAATCGGTTTCGCCTACCCGTTGGGCACGGATGGAGTCGTCACGTTCACGGCGGGAAGCCAATTCGACCAGAACTGGACGGTCGAGTCTGAGGATTCCGTCGATGTCGGTGGGGGAAGCCTCGACGTCACAGACACCTTTCGCTCGAATGGGTCGATCGTGGCGATCCAGGCAGGCTGGGCGCGCCGCTTGTGGTCCACTTTGGCGCTCGGAGCGACCATTGGTGTGTACAGGGGAGGGCTCACGAGGAGCTTCAGCCGGGACTTCGATGTGGGCGTAGTCGACACGCTCGGGCTGGTGAACCCCATCGACCCGTTCCAGGATGCTGGGCAATGGCACCATTCGGGTCCCCTGGCCTCGTTCAACGTTTCCTGGGATCCGAGTACCGTCATCCAGTTGGGCGCGACGGTGGGGTGGGGGGGGACCGTCAAGGTCAATCCCGTGGACAAGGGCGAGGACATAGATCGGGAAGTGTCGGTGCCCCTGGAGTTCAAAGTCTCCACGACCGCGGTGCTCGGCCCGACGCTGGCCGTGAACGCGGGATTCGCTTCCTCCAACTGGACCGATTTGGGCGATCCGGATGTCGACGCCGTGGGTGGTGGCAGGGTGTTGTCGTACGGCGCCGGGGTCGAATGGGAGGCGACGAATTTCTGGGCGGGCGGCCTTCCTCTTCGGGTCGGCTTTCGTCGCTCGGAGCTGCCGTTTCGCTTCCTGGACAACAAGGTGAAGGAGAGCGTGATCTCCTTCGGATTCTCGCTCGTGATGGCGGAGGCCTTGGAGTTCCCGTTGGCGGCCCTGGATCTGGCGCTCGAGGTGGGAAACCGGACCTCGGGTGGCTTTGAGGAGACGGTTCGCCGGCTCACGTTGACCACGCGGGTCGGAGGCCGCTGAGGCGGCGGCGGGACGTGCGGGTTCTTTTCCATACGTTCGGATGCAAGGCGAACCAGTACGATAGCGAGCGTATGCGACAGGAGTCGCAGGCTCGGGGTGCGGTCAGCACCGATGATCTGAGCTCTGCCGACGTTTGCGTGGTCAATACCTGCACCGTGACGAATGCCGCCGACGCCGAGGCGAGGCGCTTCGTTCGGCGCGTGAGGAGGGAGAACCCCGAGACCCAAGTCGTCGTCGCAGGGTGTTCGGCGGTGCTTCGCGCGAGTGAGTACGCCGACATGGAGGGTGTGTCCTCCGTCGTACAGGGACACGATCCCCTTCGAGTCGCGGCCGCGGTAGCCGGTGCGGTCGCGCCACGTGGATCCCTCCTTCAGCTCGGCATGGATCGTGGGCTGGACGGATCGCATCTGGAACCGATCGGGGCGGCCATCCTGGACAGGCGTGAGGGCGCGACGAGGGGCTGGCTGAAGGTACAGGACGGCTGTGACCGGAAGTGCTCCTTCTGTGCCACGCGGCTGGCGCGCGGCGCGAGCCGCTCCCGCCCTCCCGGGGACCTCATCCTCGAGGCCCAAACGCTGGCGCGCCACCATCCCGAGCTCGTTTTGACGGGGATCCACATTGGCCACTATGGGCGGGATCTGGCGGACCCCCTCACGCTTTCCATGCTCCTGGCCCGCCTCTTGGACGCGGTCCCCGACGCTCGGTTCCGCCTTGGGAGCATCGAGGCCACGGAGATCGATGAGCTGCTCCTCGAACTCATTGCCACTTCGGGTGGCCGTGTCGCTCCGCACCTGCACATGCCGCTGCAGAGTGGCTCCGATCCCGTCCTGCGCCGTATGCAGCGATGGCACACCAGGGAGGCCTACCGGACCCGGGCGTTCCAGGTCGCGGATGCCGTGAGCCCGATCGGTTTGGGTGCCGACATCATTACGGGCTTTCCGGGCGAGACCGACGCGGACCACCAGAATACGGTGCGCCTCGTCGACGAGCTTCCCTTCACATATCTCCATGTCTTTCCGTTTTCACCCAAAGACGGAACCGCGGCCAGCGCGCTTCCGGATCGGGTGCCCCAGAGGATCGCGGGGGAGCGCAGCCGTGAATTACGGGCGCTGGCGCAGGAGAAGAATGTCCGCCACCGAGCGTCCCGTAGCGGGACGCCCTCCGTGGTCACGCTCGAAGCCCAGGGTCGTCGCGCTCTCACGGGGGACTACCTTCGCGTGGACGTGGAGGGGCACGGAGACGCGGATACGGACGGGGTCGGTGTGGTGGATTGCGGACGTCTCCACTCGGGCGTCCTGCGGGGCAGCGGGGATGGCCTATATATTGAACTCCACGCGGCCTCGGCGAATCAGAACGTATGGGCCGCTTTCGGTATGGAATCGCCCCTGACCTCCCACGTGAGTTCGGTATGATTCAGCGGCCCAAGAAGCGCGCATACATCGAGACGTATGGGTGCCAGATGAACATCAGCGATGGGGAGCTGATGGAGGGCGTGCTGGAGGCGCAGGGATACGAGATTGCTGCCGACCCGGAGACCGCGGACGTCATCCTGGTGAACACGTGCGCCATCCGGGAGCACGCGGAGCGGCGTGTGCTCGGTAGGGTGGGCCAGCTTTACGGACTCAAGCGCCAACGTCCGGAGTTGATCATCGGCGTCACGGGGTGCATGGCACAGCGTATGGGTGAGACGCTGCTCGAGAAAGCTCCTCACGTGGATCTGGTCATGGGCCCCGACGGGTACCGGTCGCTACCGGAACGGCTGGCGGCATTGGAGGATGGCCGGAAGATTCTACCGTCGCGGTCGGCCAAGAGACGTGGACCGCAACTCGCGGTGCTCGACCTCCACCTCGGAGAGAACTACGAGGGCCTCGAGCAGCGCCGTTCGTCCCGGATCTCTGCATGGGTACCGGTCCAACGAGGCTGTGACCACCGCTGCACGTTCTGCATCGTCCCGTACGTGAGGGGTCCCGAGAAGAACCGGAGACCGGCGGAAGTGTTACGGGAGATCGAGGAGATCGCCGAGTCCGGCCTGACCGAAGTCACGCTGCTGGGCCAGACCGTGAACTCGTATGAGGCCGAGGGGCAGTCCTTCCCCGACCTTCTCCGGTCCGTGTCCCGGGTCCCCGGCATCCGACGCGTGCGATTCACGTCACCGCATCCCAACGATGTGACCACCGATCTGTTGGACGTCATGGCCGAGGAGCCTGCCGTGTGTGAGCAGCTCCATCTGCCACTTCAGTCGGGAAGCGATCGGACGCTTCGGCGGATGCTTCGCCGGTATACGATCGAGGCCTTTCTCGAGAGAGTCGATATGGCGCGCACGGTGATGCCCGGCATCGCGCTTTCGACCGACGTCATCGTGGCCTTCCCCGGAGAGACGCTCGACGAATTCGAAGAGACGCTCGAAGTGATGCGCACCGTCCGCTTCGATGACGCCTACACCTACCGGTATTCCCCCCGGGAGGGCACGCCCGCCACACGTTTTCCGGCCGCGGATTTCGTTCCCGAACGGGAGGGCCAGGAGCGACTCGAGCGACTCATCGAAGTCCATCGGGGGATCCAGGCGGAAATCAACGAGACCGAAGTCGGACGCATGGAAGAGGTTCTCGTGGAGAAGGAAGCCCGTGATCCAGGGCAGATATTGGGACGGACGCGAAGGAACAAGGTGGTTGCGTTCACCGGATCTCTGGAGCTCGTCGGCACCTACCAGGATGTCCGTCTCACGGACACGACGGGAGCGACGTTCGTCGGGGAGGTAGTTCCTGCGCCGGCCCTCACGGGCTCCGTATGAGTCGCTTCATCGCACCGCTGGGAGTCGTCTCCATCCTCGTGGTCTCGATCGTCTTCGCGGTGTTGAATGGGGCGCAGCGGGTCACGCTCAACATTGGGGTGACTGTTCTCTATGGCGTGCCCCTGACGTTGGTGGCGTTCACGGGCCTGTTCATGGGAATGGTGGTCATGCTCGTCGCCGGCGTCCGCAGCGATCTCAGGGTCCGTGCACTGCTTCGGCAGCGGCTGGAGGACGAGGATCGTGAGGAGCGGGCCATCATCGATCGGACCCAGCAGGACCTTTTTTCACAACCTCCGGTGGATGAGAAGGGTGGAGATCGAAATGGGGCCGGGATGGGAGGTGGGGCGAGACGCGGGGCGGAGGCCGGGGCTGGAGATGGAGATGCGGATGGGTCGGGGATCGGAGCCCAGGCTGAAGCAGGAGATGGTCCGGGAGATGAGGCTGTAGCGGGAGATGGGCCCGGAGATGAGGCTGGACCAGGAGATGGGCCGGGGGATCGGGCTGGAGATGGCGATGGATCGGGGGATGAGACACGGGATGGAGGCGGAGCCGTGGGTGGGGGTGGGGAAGAGAATTGGGGCAGGAAGGGAGGTGCCGTAGGCTGAATTCCGACGTTTGGCGGTTCTGGGCCCCACCGTGAGGCCCCGACCGCCGCCAGTGGCCCTGGTCGCGCTTGCCCTCATCGTAGGGAGCGGCCTTTATGCGGGCTTGGACCTCCTCTTCCCGCCCGCGTTATCCCTCGCGTTTCTCTGCCTTCCCATTCTGCCATTCCTTCGCCCCGGTCTTCTGGGGCTTCCCCGGACAGCGGCGGACACCCGAGTCACCGTAGGCGTGCTCCCGCGTCTTTCCTTCACCGCGCAGACTGGAGCGATGTCTGCGGCCTTGGCCTTGGCCGTGCTCGCCGGGGGGCTCTCGACCCACGCGCAGCGCCGTGCCGGAGCCGGTGACTGCAGGCTCCGGATGACGGATGGAGCGGAGGGGCCGATCACCGGCTGGTTCGAGGGCGGGGCCGGAGCCGGAGCGCGCCCGTTTCGTCTGGTCCGCGGCCTGGATTGCGGGGGCTCTGTGCGGGCGTTCGAAAGGGGGGGCGATACCAGGCTTCGCCCCGGCACGCCGGTGCGTGCTGTCGGGGTCTGGCAGCGGGCGGCGCACCCCGTCGCGGGGGCCCCCGCGACGGCTGGGAGGCTTCTGCTCTCGGACGTGCGACCGGATGAGAGCGTCACCACTCTGCGATTCGCCGGATCCAGGGCGCGCCTGCGGGGGCGCATCGAATCGAGGATGCGGGATCTCCTGCCCGACACGTGGCCCTTGGCCAGCGCCCTGATCCTGGCCCGGAAGGAGGCCTTGGACCCTGCCGTTCGGGAGGCGTTCGCCGTAGCCGGGATCGCTCATTTGCTCGCGATCTCGGGTTTCCATGTGGGGGTGGTGGCGCTCCTGGTCAGTGTCATGGTTCGCGGTGTGGGGGCCGGCCCGCGCCGCGCGCCGGCATACGCCGCTGCCATCACGTGGCTGTACATCGGTTTGATCGGCTTTCCGGACGCCGCGACCCGGGCGGCGCTCATCATCACGTTCGTGGCCGCCTCGCGACTGCGAGCCCGGCCGGCGGGGGCGCTCGGTGCGATCGCGTCCGCCGGCATCATTCTGTTCCTCCTGGATCCGTCCACGCTCAGCCGTCCCGGATTTCAGCTCTCCTTCGCCGGGGCGCTCGGTCTCGTGATCCTCAGGCCACCCATCCGGAGAGGCCTGGACGCCCGCTCCCTCAGCGTCGTGCCGCCCGTGCTCAAGGATGCGGTCGCGGCGGGCGTCGGAGCCACGTTGGCGACCATGCCGTTCGTCGCGTTTCATTTCGGGAGAATTTCCGTCGTGGGCGTGCCGGCGACGCTGGTGGCCACACCACTCGTGAGTGCCGCGATCCCGGGGCTCCTGTCCGCGACGGGAATGTCCTGGATCTCACCCGCGTTTGCTCATTTCCTCGCCGGGGGCACG
>JBDHFN010000096.1:0-10273 GCA_039590375.1 Gemmatimonadota bacterium | reverse complement strand
TCCCCTCCACGGTGACCTCGTTCGTGACGTTACCATCCTGGCCCGTGGACTGGATGCCGACGAGGTACTGTGCCGCCCCAGCATTGGTGGGAAGGCCGAGGCAGTGTCTCGGCTGCCGGTAGACGACCTGCTCCCCCACGGCGAGGGAGACGTTTTGGACGGCGTCCCCGCTGGGATCCGGTGCCACCGAAGCGCTGAACGGATCACTGGCCACACCCGCGACCGTGACCCGAAGACTCGCGATACGAAACGGGCCGCACCCCTCGGGCACGGTGAGGGTGAGAGACGTCGTGGATGCCGCCGTCACCAGCAGCGTCGCATTATCGAGCGTGACGGTATTCGACGCGGTATTCGACGAAAAGCCGGATCCCGTCAGTGTGGCGGTCTGGCCCTCCACCAACGGATCCGGGAACACACTCGAGATCTGAGGCGAATCAGGGGTGTTCCCCGTGGGGTCCCCACCGCCGCAGGCCACTGCGAAGCCACAGGAGAGGAAGACGATGGAATGAGCGAGCCTGCGCGCGCGGCGGGTTTTCTTCAGCATCTACCTGCCCAATACCTGTAAATCGGTGAGATCCGGTCCGCGTCCGCATCCAGGATCACCACCGAAACCGGGCACGCAGGCGATCCATAACGATGCATCCGTACGAAGACCTCAGTCAACCGCTCGGTTCCGAATCGACCCCGAGCAGCATAGGCAGAATCTGCCCGGCCGGGCCGCGAATGCTCGAGGCGGCGATCTCGGTCAACGGAGTCGGCTCCGGGTTAACCTCTACGACCACGCCCCCCGATTCCCTCGTAAGTAGGGGCAGGGAGGCGGCGGGGTGGACGATCGCGCTGGTGCCCACGACCAGGCAAACGTCCGCGCGCTCTGCCGCGTCCATCGCCCCACGTAGGATTTCGGGATCGAGCCCCTCTCCAAACCAAACCACATCCGGCCGTAGCAACGCCCCACATTTTTGGCACCGTGGCAGCGATGCTTCGCTCCCGGTATCGACCGGATGGCGATCCGGGGTGCGATCGCCGCACCCGGTGCAGCGGGTGCTGAAGAGAGATCCGTGGAGCCGAATCGGCGCCGCTCGAGCGGCCGAGTCCCTCGGGGAAGGCTCTTCCGAGGCGGCTTCTTCCAGGGCCAATTCGTGGAGACCGTCCACGTTCTGGGTCACCAGTCGAGTCTGTTCGTTCCTCAGGGTCAAGCGGGCGATAGCCGCGTGCGCCGCATTGGGGCGGCACGCCCCCACCCGCTCCCTCCGCCAGCCGTACCACTCCCAAACGAGCCTCGGGTCGGCCCAAAAGGCTCCAGGAGTCGCCAGTTCCTCCGGCCTGTGCTTCCCCCAGAGGCCGTCTGGGCCGCGGAACGTCGGAACCCCGGACTCGGCACTCACTCCCGCCCCGGTGAGGATCAGGATCCGGCGGGCGGAGTCCATCAACCGGCGCGCTTGGTCCACGTTCAGCTGCGCAGCACGGCCCAAGCCAGGGCAGCCCAGCCGGCGATCAGGGCGACGCCTCCCACCGGTGTGACGGCCCCGAGCCAGCGCTGCCCCGTGAGCACCAGCGTGTACAAGCTTCCTGAGAAGACGACGATCCCGACGATCAGCAACCATCCCGCGAGCGTCGTGGCCCCCGAGGGCCACCGGGACGCGGCCCACGCCACGGCAAAGAGTCCGAGGGCGTGAAACATGTGATACCGCACCCCCGTCTCGAATATTTCCAGATCGGCGGGGCTCAACCGGCCTCTCAGCCCGTGGGCGCCGAACGCTCCCACGAGAACCCCGATCATCGCCGCAACCGCACCGGCGACCGCAAAAATCCGCTCCATGATCCTCTCCTTACGTCCTCACCGATATGGCACGCCCCGCTGAACCGGCCGCGTCCACCACACGACGGGGGCCCATTCCGGGCCAACCATAGGGGTGAGCGGGCCCCGTTGCCAGGCCAGTCCCCGAGCCCATGAGCCAGGTAGCGCGTATACACCGAGCCCTGTAACCTCCCGACATGCACGTCACCGACATCGAGAAATCCGACTTGGCGTCCGGCACCCGGAGCGCGACCCGCAGCATCGTGATCGCCGTGGGGGTCGCGCACTTCATCAACGACGCGTACTCGTCCTTCCTCAGCCCGCTCCTCCCCCGGCTCATGGAGAACCTGGGGATGTCCATCGCGGTAGCCGCCAGTCTGGCGATGACGTGGTCCCTGGCCGCCTCGCTTCTTCAGCCCGCCGCCGGGTATCTGGCCGATCGATACGGGCGCAAGATCTTCGTGATCGGTGGACCCCTGATTTCAGGCGTCTTTCTCTCGCTCATCGGACTCGCTCCGTCCATCGAGGTGCTGGCTCTCATCTTGATCGTGGGGGGGATGGGCAGCGCGGCGTTCCATCCGCCGGGGGCAGCGCTTTCGGGAGGAGCGGCGGAAGGGAAGGGGAGTGGCCTGCGGATGTCCGCTTTCGCGTTCGGCGGCCTGTTCGGATTCGCCGTCGGACCCTTGGCGGTCGTCGGTCTGGTAGCCGTCGTCGGCCTGAGTGGTATGTGGGTGGCCATGATCCCGGCGATCGTCGTGTGCGCGCTGCTCTTCGTGATCCTCCCCGCGGACCGACCCCATCCGGACGCCGAGCTCCCTCCGCCGCCCATGGAGGTGCTGCGCTCTCTTCGCGGCCCTCTGGGCGTAATTTTCGTGATCAGCGCGCTGAGTGGGTTCATTCAACGGATGTTCACGACCCTGTCGCCGATCATCTCATTCCAGGACGGGGTCTCCGAAGCGACCGGCGCTCTGGTCTTGAGTGTGTATATGGCCGGCCAGGCGGTCGGTACCATCGTTGGGGGCGTGCTCACGGACCGCATGGACCGCACCTACCTCCTGGCCGCCTTGACGGCCCTTGCCCTTCCGGCTCATTTGTTCGCGTTCTGGTTGCCGGCCGGGTCCCCGTCGATGTTGGTGTTCGCGGCCGTCGCAGGAGGTCTCAACCTGGCGCTCATGCCTCTGGTCATCGTGCTGGCGCAAGAAATCTTGCCCGACAGCAAGGGCACGGGCTCCGGGATCGTCATGGGCTTGGCGTGGGCCGCCGGTTCGATAGGCGTGATCGGCTTCGGTTTTCTGGGTGATGCCATTGGGCCCCGGCCCGCGGCGATCATATCGCTTCCACTCCTCATCATTGGAACAGTCTTGGCCTTTCATCCCGTACTCCGGCTCCATCGCAAGCCGGACCATTCGTAGGGAGCCACCGACGTGCCTCTCCACGTGATTCCTAGGCGGGACCGCAAGCTCAATTCCTTGATCAAGGCGGCGACGCCCGCGACATACCGGAAGGGGAGCGTCGTTTACCAGCAAGGCGACCCCGCGGTACTCGTGCTGCTGATTCAGGAGGGGCACGTCTGTCTGACCCTTCCGAGGACGGGCGCCGAGCGTGACCGCGTCGTCGGCATCGCGGGACCCGGAGAATTACTGGGAATCGAGGCGGTCACGTTCGACGTCCCTCGCCGCTACACCGCGATCGCGGGCTCCGCCTGTAGGGTCCTCCCGCTGAACGGCTCCGCCGTCTTCAAGGCGCTTCGGGCTTCGCCCAAGACCCTGTCGCAATTCCTGCGCAGTAACGACCACGACCTGGCCGAGGCCCGCCTCATTTCGCTGTCTTCCGGCTTTTCCTCCAAGGCCCGGATCGCTGACGTCCTCCTGGACCTCGCATACCGCTTCGGAGTGGATGATGGACGACGGATCAAGCTCGACCATTGGTTTACGCATAAGGAACTCGCGGATCTTGCGGGTGCGCACCGCTCTACGGTAACGACGGCCATCAACGACTGGATCTATGACGGTGTGCTCAAGCCGCAGCCGCGGGGCCTCATCGTCAACAAACCCGGGACCCTCAGAAAGGCGGGTTCCGAGGCCTCCAGAAAGCGCAGGAGGAAGCTGGCCACCCGTTGACCCTCATTTGTCGTAAGGGTAGGTTTCCCAGTCTCTTAGCGGATGTTTTCACGGAGTTGAACCGGCCATATGTCCAAGCGTCAGCACCCCTCGACCCGCCGTAAGCCCCAGACGCCCCACGATCAGGACGACGCGTTCGTCGCGGGCGTCATCGATTTTTCCGAGTGGGCGAGGACGCACCGGCAGACGCTGACGCTCGGCGCGGTCTTGGTAGGGCTCCTGATAGCCGGAGGCCTCTATTACGTGGGCTTCCAGCGCACATTGAGGATTCAGGCCGTGAACCGTCTGGAGTCGATTCACCAGACGATCGCCCTGTCCGCGACCGAGGATGCCAAAGCCCAGCTGAGCACGTTCCTGGATTCATTCGACGGTACGGATCAGGCCAGGGAGGCGGTAATCCTCCTCGGACGGCTGCACCTCGAATCGGGCGATGCCGCCGTGGCGATCAGCGTCCTCGAACGCGCCGCCCTCGGCTTCAGGGATCCCATCGGTATCCAAGCCAACTCTCTGTTGGCGCGTGCTTACGAGCTTCAGGGGCGATGGCCCGAAGCCGAGGACACGTATCTCGAAGTGGCCGATCGGGCCGAGTTCGACTTTCAGGTCCGGGAAGCGCTCAGCAACGCCGCTCGCGCCAGGCGTCGGCAGCAGGATCACGTCGGAGCCGCCGAGCTGTACGAGAGAGTCCTGGAGACCCTCGAGGACGGCGACCCGGATCGGGGCATGTATGAGCTCCGCCTGGCCGAAGTGCGCGAATTCGCGTCCTGACACAACCTCACGGTCGTCGCAGGTGACCACCCAGATCGCCTGAATCTTCCTTGCCGCTCCAACGATCTAGGCGCATCATTCGCACCGCGTGGTGGTCATTATGGTGGTAATCGGCTGTGACCGTCTAGGCAATCTCGTCTCAGGGGAGTCATCGAGTTGGCGTCCAAGCTCGGCACATTTCTGGCGGAACTGAAACGACGGAAGGTCTACGGCATTGCGGCGCTGTATGCCGCGGTCGGTGTGGCTATCTCCCTGGCCGTACCAGACCTGTTCGAAGCGCTTCTTCTGCCAGAGTGGACCGCGCGGCTCGTCATCGTGCTCGTCGTTCTCGGCTTTCCCATCGCCCTGGTGCTGGCCTGGGCCTACGAGGTCAAGCCGGAGAGCCCAAGACCGGCCGGGGCCGAGGATAGGCCGGCTGCTTCAGGTAGACCGCCCGAACCAGAGGCCAGGGGGACCGTCTCTTCACCGGGTCCTCCCTCGGCCGATGCGACCCCTGATCAGGAGCCGCCCAAGTCCATCGCGGTACTTCCCTTCGTCGACATGAGTCCCGACCAGGACCAGGAGTATTTCTGTGACGGGATGGCGGAGGAGTTGATCAACGCCCTCACAAAGGTGGAGGGCCTCCGAGTGGCTGCCCGGACTTCTTCCTTCTACTTCAAGGGCAAGTCGGAGGACGTGCGGGAGATCGGCGGGCAGTTGGCGGTCCGGTCGGTGCTGGAGGGAAGCGTGCGTCGGGCCGAGGAGAGGCTCCGGGTAACGGCCCAGCTCATCTCCGTGGAGGATGGCTTCCACCTGTGGTCGGAGAACTACGACCGAGAGCTGAAGGATGTGTTTGCGATCCAGGACGAGATCTCGCGGTCCATCGTGGAAGCCCTTCGTCCCGCACTGCTCGGACAAGAACAGCAAGAACTGGTAACGGCACCCACGCGGAGTCTGGAGGCGTACGACCACTACTTGCGCGGGCGGCATTATTGGGAGGGTCGCTATGAAAAGGGGCTGGAGACCGCCCTGAGCTTCTTCGAAAAGGCAGTCGAGATCGATCCCGCGTACGCGCTCCCACACACGGGCATAGCCGACGCCTACGCCGTGCTCGGAATGTATGGATACCTGCGACCCGAAGAGGCGAGTGAGCGAGCGAGGACGACGGCCGAGCGCGCCGTGGAGCTGGACGACGGACTCTCAGAGGCCCATGCCTCCTTGGGGTTCATCCGCTTGCTCTACAGCTGGGATTGGGATCGGAGCGAGGCGAATTTCTTGAAGGCGATCGAGCTGAACCCCGACAATGCCGACGCACACGCATGGCTCAGTCTTCAACTCGCCGTGCAAGGCAGGTTTGAAGAGGCATGCGAGGAAGCGGCCAGTGCTGAGCGACTGGATCCGCTCTCCAACTACATCGTCACGATTTCGGCTGGGGTATTCTATTTCAAACGAGACTTTGAGAAGGCAGCTGAGCTGCTCGAGCGAGTAGTGGCGAGAGATCCCAGCTACCTGATGGCAGTCTGGATATTGGGTGGGACTTACAGCCAGATGTCCAGACATGGCGATGCCGTACGAGCGGGCGAACGGGCGGTGACCCTCTCGAACGACGCCTTGTTCTTCAAGGGTTGGCTCGGGTATGTCTACGGGAGAGCGGGGAGGCAGGAAGAGGCACGGGCCCTCCTCGACGAGCTGCATGCTTGTGAAGATTCCCGATATGTCTCGCCCCTAAGCTTCTTGTCGATAGACGTTTCTTTGGGTGAGAACGAGCGCGCCCTCGACCGGCTGGCCCAGGCTGTCGCTGAGGGCACTCCTTACTTGTACAGTATCCACCAGGACCCAATGGTCGATCCGCTTCGGTCCGATCCCCGTTTCACTGCTCTAACCAGCCAGGTGGGGACAGGGATCGTGGCGAGCGGCCACGATCCGGTGGAGGAAGGCGTGAATCCATCATAACTTCGTATAATATATATTATGTTAAGTTGTATGTTCGCCCTGTGATCTCGCCATAGCCTGAGAACCCTCCCCCTCTGGGGCCCCCAGGCACTCTCAGTCACCCCCAAACACACCTCCAGGCACTTCCAGCACCGTCTCAGCTCGCCCCCGGCGTCCCTCTGGGCCTCCCGGGCCGTCCTACCGAGTCCGGTCCCTAGCAGGAGGATCGAGCGCGACCACCTCCACCGGGGCCGTACCGGAGTCCGCCATCCCGAGCTTGGCGGCGGCCGCATACGACAGATCGATGATCCGATCCTCCACGAAGGGCCCCCGGTCGTTCACCCGCAGGACAACGGACCTTCCGTTGCCTTGATGCGTGACTCGAACGTAGGTCGGAAGCGGGAGACTCTTGTGGGCGGCCGTCATCCGGTACATGTCGTATACGTCGCCCGAAGACGTACGCCGACCATGGAAATAGCCCCCATACCACGAGGCTAGCCCTACCTCCCGGTATCCGGCGCTCGTGTCCATCACCCGGTAGGTGACCCCGTCGATGGCGTAGGTGTCGGGATTGCCCGAGGGGCTCTTGAACTCCTGCTGGGGGATGGCGTCGGGGATTTCGGCGAGGTCCAGCCCGTCCGGGGACGTCAATCCGGGCCCCGGTGACCCCAGACCAACCGGTGTACATGATACCATCGTGCCAGAGAGCAAAGCGACGTACAAGTAATGTAACTTGTTGTTACACTTTATATTACTTTGTGTCATATGATCTATTTTGTTAAGCACATTCCCCCTCGCTCCCGCACAACATGGGTGCATCAGGGCTTCCTAGCCAGAAGAGCGACGCGGCGCCTCAAGGCCGGGACCCACCGCTGAAACATTTTTTCGATCGATCGTAGGCCGGTTAGATGAGATTCCGCGTAATACGCCCTCTCCAATCCGAATCCCTCGCTTGCGACCATCGTCTTCAGGCGCTCCATGGACTTGTAATCCACGTGGCTCACGTCCCGCCGGAGAATGATGTTCCGCGCCTTGAGCATCTCCAGGAAATGTCCCCGATGCGGGGTCCACAGACTGAGCCGCCCCCCGCTCTTCAAGACCCTGAACGCTTCGGCGATTACGGCCTGAGAGTCCTCGGGATAGAGATGCTCGACGAGGTCCGCACCGATCACGAGGTCGAAGCTCTCCGCCTCGAGGCCCGTGTCTCGGGCATCCGCACACAGGAAGGACACACCCTCGATCGCTGTGTGCGCCAGTCGCTCCTCGCACAGGTCGATGCTCTTCTGACTGAAATCCACCCCCACCATCTCAGCGACCCGGGGGCCGAGCGCCCAACAGAACGTGCCCCACCCACACCCGAGATCCAGGACCCGCTCTTCTGGGCCGGGCTCGTAGATCTGGAGCACCTTGTCGATCCGGTATCTCTGGAAAGGGCTATCCAGATCCTGGAGGTGTTCAGTCCCTCCCTCGAAGTAGTCGCTTCGGTCGTAGAACTCGCGGCCGATTCTCTCCTCGGTCATTGTGCCATCACCGCCTGGAGCGCGTGCCGGATCCTGACTGTGGCCTCCGGTCGTGCTCGCTCGCGACGCGCTCGATCATCGTGTCTCCCGAATTGAATGGGCTTCCCATAACGGATGATCACCGGCTCCCGGCGCACGCCCACTTTCAACCAATTCATATGCCCCCATCGCGGCAAGACCCCATACGTGCCAATCAATCCGCAGGGGATCACGGGCACGCCGGCCTTCAGCAACAGCCGGATGCTGCCGATCCGGAGCGGTTGGAGGCTGCCGTCCCAGGAGCGCTCTCCCTCGGGGAATACGCCAACGCCCTCTCCCCTCTCCACAAGGCGGAGTGCCACCCGAACGGCCTGGGGGTCGATCTGAAAGCGGCGTGTCGGAAGAGCACCCACCCTCGGCGCCAGCCACGCCATGAATCGGGTTCTGAATACCGAACTCTTGGCCAGGGTGAACAAGAGACGGGGACAGAACGTGTGCAGGAGCAGCGAGTCCAGGTCGCTCTGGTGGCTGAGAACAACGAAGAAAGGCCCACGGTCCGGAATGTTTTCCTCACCCTCCCTGCGAATTCTCAGCCGCGCCCGGAAGTAGACCCTCATCGTACGTCGGAGCACACGATAAAGAATCATCGGACGTCCTTCGACGCTGCTCATCGGACGTTGCTCACCGGATCCCATCGGTCGTCCTGACCTCAGGCTCGGTGACGATACGGGGCTTGAACTCGACGATGCGCAGCCCGTCCCGGGAGTAGAGGCGCGTCAGCGCGAGGCAAAGGAGGTCCTCCCAGCGCTTCGGGGAGTCATCCATGAACTCGAATTGGTATAGGCGTGCCCCATCCAGTGTGACCTGTAAAGCCTTGGAGCTGATCTGAACCCCCCGAATATCCCCCAGGAGACACGAAAACCCTTGATCCGAGCCCTCGTCCGGGACCCGCGCTTGATCCGGCTTGAAGGTCAACGCCTCACCCTCTAGCCTGATGCTCCCCCTTCCCTTCCACGAAATACGCTCGGCAAAACCGAGAACCTCGCCCCGCCACCGAATGACATCTTGACCCTCGGCTCTGCCGAACGTGATCCTCGCCTCCCGGAACAAGCCCTTCTCGCCGAGCTCGGCGCCTACACCGGGGCCGCCCAACGCCTCCACACGGGCGATGAGATCGCTCGCGGTGCTCTCCGCAGGGGGACCACCCGGCGGGCGCACGATGATGGCGCCGCCCCTTCCCTGCTCGAACCGCGTCCCGCAGGAAGAGCAGTGGACTCTCCCCTTGTGCCCGTCCAGGGCGTCGTGGCCACACCGCGGGCAGCGATAGAGCATGTCGTGGATCGGCATACTGGCCGAGACTCTTTCGAATGGGTGTGTGAGGCCTCTTCAACGGGCCTCTATAGGCGTCCGATAAGATCGAGAAATCTCAGCTTCCACACCTTCCATATCGCCTCGCGGACGATCTTCTTCGACATCTTGGACTCACCCGATTCGCGTTCCTCGAAGACGATGGGGATCTCGGTAAGCGTGAATCCCTTACGCCAGGCCCGGAGCTTGAGCTCGATCTGAAACGTGTACCCGTTGGACTCGATTCGCGCGAAGTCCAGGGCCTGCAAGACCTCTCGCCGCCAGCAGTTGAAGCCGCCCGTGGCGTCCCTCACGGGAAGGCGCGTCACTACGCGGGCGTACCAGCTCCCAAAAAAACTGATGAGGAGGCGGCTCATGGGCCAATTGATCACGGTAACCCGCCCATCGACGTAACGAGATCCGAGAACGAAATCGAAGTCCCGGGCCTTCTCGATGAAGAGTGGAAGAGCATTCGGGTGATGGGAAAAATCCGCATCCATCTCGAAGAGAAGCGCATAGTCCCGCTCCAATCCCCAAAGAAAACCCTCTATGTAGGCCTTCCCGAGCCCCTGCTTACCGGATCGGTGGATCACGTGCACACGATCGGATTCGCGGCTCAGAGCGTCCGCGAGATCACCGGTACCGTCGGGTGAATTGTCGTCCACGACGAGCACGTCGAGGCGTGGATCCTGCCCGAGGATGTGAGGGACGAGGCGGGGTAAGTTGTCCGCCTCGTTATACGTGGGAACGATCACGAGAAAGCGGGCATCCCCATCAACGCGCGTATCTGCATCAACGCGGGCATCTGCATCAACGCGGGCGTCAGCATCAAC
>JBDHFN010000095.1:0-10790 GCA_039590375.1 Gemmatimonadota bacterium | reverse complement strand
GAGCATTGGCCTGACCCTTCGTGAGCGTGCCCGCGTCGGATAGGTCCTGGACCATGTCTGCGAGATCCTCGAACTGCTCTTCCGGCGTGGGGGCGCTCGCTAGGACCTCTTCGATGGAGTTACAGCCGGGCGCGTTGTCTTCAATCGTGACCGTGCCCGTGACCCCTCCGCTCCTCACAAGCCCGGCAATGCCCGAGCAGCTTCCCAAGACGGCGTTTCGGTGGACCAAGAGGCCCTCCCCCACCGAGGTCACACCGGACAGGCCGTCCAGGCTCATGAGGGCGTCGTTGGAAATGACTTCGAGGTACCGCCCCACAGAGGTCAGGCTAGAAAGGGCGTCCAGATTCGGGATTGTAGTGTTGTCAATCACAAGCGATCCTCTCACAGAGGCCAGACTGGAGAGTGCGTCCAGATTCATGATCGGAGATCCGTAGGGAAAGATATAGAGAGTCCCTATCACCTTGGTGAGCCCAGCCTGTGCGTCCACCTCCCACTGGGTCAAAAGAGTCTTATTCCCGGTGACAACGGTCAGGTCTGGGCGGTGGCCCACATCGGCAGGCGTCGCTGGCTCGTCTCCACAGCCCGAGACCAACAACGCCACGGACGCACTGAGATAGAGTGGGCGGCGCAGGCCCGACCGAGCGGTCGGGCGAAGCGTTGACAGCCTCATGGCATCACCCTCCTGCCGATGAGGAAAACCCACCGGGCGGGCCATCGGCTTCACTCCTGCCCGCCGGGGAAGGGCTGGAAACCAATGGTGTGACCTTAGCCTCGCGGGATCGGCTGCCGCTGTCTGTCGGGAAAAGGCTGAAAACGGGGATAACGGTCAGATAACGTAGAAGCCGTAGGCTGAGCTATCTGCCAAGGGAGGTCATCATGGCACGCTCGCTCCGCGCCGCCGCTGTTCTGTCCCTCTGCGCCATCCTCGTTCCAACCGGCTGTGGCAGCCCGACTTCGTCGCCCGAGGTCCAGCCCAATGCCGCCGTAACAGGAGAGGGCACCGTCGTCACGACGGTGAGGGACGTGATCTCGATCGGTCAGGACAAGCCGGTCGTCGTGTATGTGCCGTGCCTAAACGAGGGCGAGTTCGTCGAGATCTCCGGCGAGCTTGGCGTGGTCCACAGGTTGAGGCTTGAGCCGATCTCCGGGGGCAAGACGTATCTGTTGAACCTCAATACTCAGGTGTGGTCCCAGGGCATTCGGGGCGTCGGCCTCCAGGCCGCCGCAGAATTGCTGGCCATGGGGGCGGACAAGTTCGAGGTGACGGAAGAGGTGGTGGCGCTGCCGACCGGCTTGGCAGTCGATTTCAATCTGGACTTCGCCGAATCCGCTTCCAACGCAGGGGGCGTCCCCCACGCACAATCCACTGGTTTCGGACTGTCCACGGGTCTCACCATAGAGATCGCCGAGGACTTCGGGATCACCACGACGCTCGAGAGCGTCGACATCGTCTGTCCGCCGCCGGCCGACGCCGATGATGGCACGATCAGGAGCACGACGAAGGAAGTGCTCTTTGTCGCTGAGGAGGTCACCACGCCGTGCCTAGGCGGTGTTGACGAGAGCGTGGCGATCAGTGGCGTCATGGGTGTGCTGCACCGCCTGACGCTCGAGCCGGTCGTTGGGAAAGAGACGTATCTGATGGACCTCGAAACCCACGTGTGGTCTCAGGGCATCCAGTTGGTGGGTCTGCAATCGGCTGCGGAGGCTCTCGCTGTGGGGGCAGACAAGGTCGAGGTGATGGAGGAGGTCACGTTGCCGGTCGTGGTTCAAAGCCCCGTCCTCCTCTTCTTGCACGAAACATTGGATACTACTCCAAGGGGAGACCTGGTGCAGGAACGGATTGTGCAGTCCGGCCTCGTGCTCGAAATAGTCGAGGACTTCGGGATCACCACGACGCTCGACGGCATCGAGGTCATCTGTCCGCCACCGCCTGTTGTGGACGGCTGAGCGCGAAGCGTCCCGTCCAGCCATGACGACACCCGCCGTAGCAGTTCGCGAGCATCGCACGATCCTTGTGATTCTGGAGGCATTCTCATGCGCAAGTTCGCCCCCGCTCTTCTAGTCCTTTTGTCCTTAGTGCTGATGGCTTCCACGGGTGTTGCGGGGTTCCTCGACGGATCCGGCGTGAGGGTCCCCGAAGAGCTCGCCGTGAAACCGCGACTCTTGGGCATCCACCACCTCTCGCTCAAGGACGGGGTCGACCCTGCCGACTTCGAGCGCTACGTCAAGGACGAGTGGGAGCCCGTCATCAGCGGCCGCTACCCCGGGATGCACCTCATGGTGATGAAAGGCGAAAGGAATGCGGATCCGGGGCAGTACGTTCTCGTTTACGACATCCAATCCGTATACGTGAGGGACTGGTGGGTGCCTCGTTCTGGCACACCCAGTGAAGCTCTCAACGCGATCGATGAGGCGTGCGGGAGCGCGTGCGAAGCCGCGTGGCAGGGATTCCAGGCGTTGGCCGAGACCACTGGTTGGGCGGATTGGGTGGAACTGGCTCACGATTAGGGTAGAAGCATCCTGGCCCCATTGAACACGGTGCGTCAGATGACGGCCGGGCGCCTCCGTCGAAACGAGGTCGGCCTGGGATCCTGGATGCCGATGCCGCCGGACGGTTCGTAGCGCTCCTGATCGAGATCGTTTGTCCGCCACACAACATCGACGGCTGAGGCGATCGTTCCATCAAGCCATGTCGCGCCCACGCCGACGCGCCATCGAGGAGTCCCGCGCCACCCAGAGACCGAAGTGGCGGGTGCAAGATCGGCCCGCGCCGGGAACGGCCCCTAATCGAACCGCAACACCCGCAACAGTCCCGGTATCTAGGGCCTTTCCGCCGTCCGCGGGACCGCAACACGACCGTTCCTGCTGGACCCTCGAGATCCGCCAAGAACCCAGGCAGATCAAGGCATGTTGCGGCTGTTGCACCTCCAGGACCCCTCACCCAGCCCGCCCACTATTCCTTCCCTCGGGGGTATCATCAGAGAGCCCCCCCGACAGGAAGGTGACCGATGGCCGGAAGACCAAAGCGCCGATCCGTCTTCGCGATGCTAGACCAGCTCGGCGAGCACCAGATCTTCGCGATCCTGTCCGAGATCTCGCAGGTAGAGTTCAGCCGACGGATCGGCATCAGCCGCACGATGCTGTGGTCGTGGATCAAGAAGGATCCGGAGCGACGGCGGCAGCTCGAGGACGCGAAGCAAGCCCGCGCCGATAAGCTCGCGGACGAGACGCTCGCCATCGCGGACGGCGCTCAGCCGATGAAGCCGGCGGTGGCCCAGGCCAGGCTGCAGATCGACGTGCGCAAGTTCCTGGTAGCGGCGCTCGAGCGGGGCGGGCCGACAGCGGTGCCGACGGTGCAGCAGATGCACCTGGAGGCGCTCAAGGCGGTGGCGGCGGAGGACGCTGCGGGAGAAGGAGAGTGCTGAGCTAGCCGGACGTTTTCTGCTGTTTCGGCATCCGACCGAACTGAAGGTTCGGGGCACGTCCGTAGTGCTCGTAGAAAGCGCCGATGAGATCGGTCTCCATCTCGCGCCGTTGTTGCGGCAGCCCTAGCGGATCCGTTTGGAACCATCGAGCCGTCTGCAGCAGGTAGGACTCGCCTGTGACTGCCGAGACGGCCCCGTAGATTCCGTGTCTCTCCTACGTATACGAGCTCGCGGTCCTCAAGCAGCAGATACAACCCGGCCGCATTGGCGACTCCGGTGAGCTCCAGCGAGTCCAGCCTTCCCCCGACTCGCCATGGGAGCTGATCAGAAGCGCGGTCTTGCTGGGGGTCCAACGGCCCAAGGGCCTTGGCCTCCGCCCGCGCCGCGCCAAGCTCGTCGCCAGTTCTTCGTCCTCCGATCAGCCCGCTCTTTCGGCTACCGCTCTTCCAGTACGCCGGATGGAACCAGCCGTGATTGCAGAGCGTCGAGGCTTGCAGCTCGACACGGTGCCGCCAGAGTAAGAAGCACTCGAGTGCTCGCCGCGAGGGCATAGGCATGTCGACTTCGGCCACTGAGACCTCGAAACGCATGCCCTCGGCGTCCCGCCATGCCCAAAGGGACGGTGCGGCGGTGTGTGGATCGTTGAACGGCATTCGTACAGACACGATGCCGCGACGGAGCGCATTCAGTCGGTCTCGCAACTCCCTGCCGGTTTCACCGACGTAGATGAGTGTGGCTCGGGTGGGCTGCGCACCCGATAGACACCGGCGGTTCTCGGAACCGCGGCCAGGTCTTGCGGCGTGCCGTCCAACGGGAACCAGTCGCTCCATTCGAGGCCAGCCCAGTGACGCAACTGTCGCTGTGTTCGTCGCGTCACCACCACCGTTCCCCTTGATCACAGTGCCCTGGGTTGTCGTGACGGTTCTGACAACGACCGTGGTATTGGCGTCTGGGGTGTCCGAGAGGATCACATCCCTTTGTGACCTCAGTTCTGTACCCTCGCCAGCAGCTCCTCCTGGAAGTTCTCCACCACGATGTAGCGGTCGACTTCCCCCTCGCCGACGCCGCCGGTCGAACGGAACATCAGAAACCGCTGACCGTCCCGAGTGACGTCGTACTGTGCATAGGCGGAGAACACTGATGCGCCGAGAGGCAGCAAAAAGAGGGGCTCGCGTCCGAGAACCTGGAAGGCATCGTCCGTGTTCACGGCGACTGCAATCAACTCTCGGGACTGATTCTTGTAGAAGAGCTCACGCCCGCTGTGTGCCCAGACAGGCTCGACACCGCCGTCCGTGGAGACCTGTATCCTTGCTTCGTCCACATTCGGAAACGGCCGCACGTAGACCTCCGGGCGGCCGGATGAATTGGAAACGTAGGCAAGGAAGCGGTCGTTGGGCGAAAGCGAGATGGACGACTCTGCGAAGTCCGTGGCGATCAAGGGGACGGGCACCGTATCCACGCCGGGCCTTATGGCGAAGACGTCGAAGATGGGGTTGAGCTTTCTCACGACGAGCCAGTCGCCAGCGATCGACCGGCGGGCTTCCGCGAGGGGGTCGTCCAGGTCCAGCACCAGCTCCTGGTCTCCGCTGCCGTCCGCCCTTCGGGTCCATATGTCAAAGCTAGGTCCTTGGACATCGGACAGGTACAGGACCGAACGCCCATCCACCGACCAGCTCGGCCGCCAACCTCTCCCGAGCCGCGTGAACGGACCGCCGATCTGCTTGATCCAGAGCTCGGATCCCCCATCCGCCGGTCGGACGTCGACAGCGATGCTCGTCTGGTCCGGTGAGAGCGCCAACCCGCCGTTGCCCACCGGCGTCAGTGTCCAGCCCGGCTCCACGGCTGTGGCTCGCCCGGCGCGATCGACCCAGATCAACTCCCGGTCGGCGGTCACACCGCTGGGCTGGTAGAGAAGCCGGCCCGATCGGGAGATCGCCACGTCGGGTCCACGCACCCCTCCGGGCAGCCCCGAGAGCAGGGGCACCGTTGGACCGGTGACCTCGAGTCGCTCCTGATCGAACGGCGCGGCAACCAAGTCCCCGTCGTGAGTGACCACGAGTATGTGACCCGTCGGCAGATACCGCGCGAGGAGTCCACGGAAGAGGATCTCGACGCGCCCGGACTCCAGGTCCAGCACTCCAACGTCGTCCTCGGGAGTGTAGGCGTTGTCGCCCCGTTGCACCGTGATCAGAACGCCTCTCCCGCTCGGGAGCGCGTCCGGCCACGCATGGCGGGTTTCCCCCTGCGTGGTGTCGGCTGTCGAAAGCTGTTCGATGTCGCCGCCCGTGGCCGGCACTCGGTAAAGGCCGCCGTCGGGCAGGCTGCAATAGTAGAGGTACCCGTCTCGCCCCCATGACCCACCGAGCCGGTAGACGAGGGAATCGACCAGGGTGAGCGGGGGCTCTCCCCCGAGTGACACGACCTTGAGCTCGCGGCTGCCGGTCACGATGAAGCCCATGCGTTGACCGTCCGGCGAAAAGAACGGCTGGACGCCGAGGTCCGTACCGGGCACTGGAACGCCTTCGAGCGCGTCCCGCTCCCTGACCCAGAGCTGAGAATCGCCCTCACCGGCGGGACCGACGTATGCCAGGCGAGACCCGTCTGCCGAGACTCCGAACGAGACTCCGAACGCGTCCTGGCCGGCGACCGGCGCCTGGCCTTCCGGAAACGTCAGGGCATAGCGGATTACAGGCATAGATGGATGCGGTCGCGTAGCCGTGAAGACGAGCCCTCCGGTGCTGACGGCCGCCACGACCGTCAATCCGATCGTCAGTGCGTTCCAGGAGCGCCTGGGTCCCCCGATGCCGGCAGCCACAGCCTCACCATGCCGGAAGCCGGGATCCGCCAGGGCCTTTGCAAGATCGCCCGCCGAGGCGAACCGATCAGCCGGCAGCTTCTCCAAGGTGCGGCGGATCGCCGCGTCGATATGGATCGGCACCGAAGTGCGAACCTCGGTGGCCGAGACGGGCTTCCCGGCGATGATCTTGCCGAGCACCGCCTGAGCCGTGGCGCCGGGATACGGCGGCTCACCCGTCAACATCTCGAACAGCATGCAGCCGAGCGAATAGGTATCGCTCTGCGGCCCGATTACCTGATCGCCCGTCGCCTGCTCCGGGCTCATGTAGAACGGCGTGCCGACGCTCAGTCCCGTCTCCGTAAGCCGCGCGCCGCCGGCGGCCCCCACGGCCAGCGCGATGCCGAAGTCGGCGATGAGCGGCCGTCCCTCCTGCAGCAAGACGTTCGCCGGCTTGATGTCTCTATGGATCACACCCTGGCGGTGGGCGTAGTCGAGCGCCTCCGCCAACTCGGTCGCGATCCTCACGGCCTCGTCGACCGGCAGCTGCCGCTCCCGGTCCAAGCGCTCCCGGAGCGACTCGCCCTGCACGTAGGGCATGACGTAATACAGGAACGAGTCTGCCTCACCCGAATCGAAGAGCGGTAGGATGCTCGGGTGCTGCAGGTTCGCCGTGACCTCGATCTCGGCCAGGAAGCGCTCCGCTCCCACGACCGCGGCCAGCTCGGGCTTCAGGACCTTGAGCGCGACCTTCCGGTTGTGCTTCAGATCCTCGGCCAGATAGACAGTCGCCATCCCGCCCTCGCCGAGCTCGCGTACGAGCTCGTAACGATCGGCGAGCGCGGCCTTGAGGCGTTCGAGCGAGGAAATGTCGTCCGTCATGTCTTGCAGACCAGTTGGGGGGCGGGGGGACCGGCGCGGGCCGGGGCCGGTTCAAGATGTGTGAGCGGTTCAGGGAAGGGCAAGAAAACGACGACTTGGAAGCTCTGCGCCAATGGGGTGCCGGATCAGGTCATGGTGGCCTGACATGCGGCCTGGAGGCCCGGCGCCGCATTCTCGAGGGGATCACCTGCTGAGGCATTGGGCCTGCTCGCCCCTCACCCAGGCGGCCAGCATCCGCCACTCCGGGTCGTCCTGGCTGAGCCAACGCCGACCTCGGCTGTGGAAGTGATCGCCCCCTGCTTCGGGCGCCAGCGGATGCGTCAGGAAGCGCCTCCTCATGGGATGTCCGGGCTCGATGTAACGCAGGACAACCTCAAAGTTCTGCCGGGACTCCTCGACGTTCCAGAACGCCCTCCCCTCTGAAATCTCTCGGGCGAAATCGCGCGAGCCGGAGCCATGGCAGTGGACGCACTCCATACGCCCCTCCCGCTTGTTCAGGAAGATCTGCTGAACGCAGGTGCGGAAGAGCTGGAAGTCCAACGGTGGTGGCATGGACTCGGACGCCTCCGCCTCGGCCGGAGCGTCGGCGGCCCGCACCCAGTCGGCGATCGCCTGCCACTCGGGATCAGCCTGGGAGTCGAAGAACTTGCCACCCACGCGGAAGGTGGCCCCGCCCGCCTCGACGGCACGCGCCCTCTTCAGCACGGCTCCGCTCCGGGCTTCCGGGTACGACCAGGCGCGACACCACCTCGAAGTTCGATCGCGACTGCTCCTCCGACCAGTACACCCGGCCGCCATCCCTCTCCTGGAGTGGCTGCAGCTTGAGTGGCGTACCGTTGTTCACGTGGCAGGTGACGCAAGGCGACATGCCCGGTCCGTGTCCGCCGCGCGCTGCCGTGAGGACCGGCCGGAAGCCTACCCGATCAACCGGTAACAAAACGGGTAACAGATCTGCCCTTCAGCGACGTGTACGGGGAGGACCCGGCGTCACCTGGCATGAACACTAACCTGCTATGATGCAATAACTTACAGACGCCTGCAGTTGGCGAAATGGGCATTTCTGTTAGGGCGATCTTCCCTTTGCAAGCCGGAGGTCGGGGGTTCGAGCCCCCCTGGCTCCACTGGGAGATCATCAAGCCCCGCTTGAGGTCACGGCCTCAGGTGGGGCTGCCTTCGGGCCCTTGGCACCGGACGTGTGCCGATTCAGCGTGTCGGTTCAGGACTCCCCTCCACCGACCTCACGCCTGCCCCGCAGGGCCTTCCGCATAGAGTAAGGGAAAGCCCTGCATCGACTTAGATCGGTGCAGGGCTTTGCTATATTCTCGATGTGCCGACACGAGTATCACAGAAGTCTCACTCGTGACGGATTCCACTTGCAGGCCCCGGAGACAGGGCCGCCGGTACCGTAACTGAATGTTGGGATGATGGTTACGCGCGCGTGGCAGTGTTGACGGAGTGAGCGCGGCTGTCCACCCGCCGCCGCTCAGCGGGGAATCCTGGCCTGAAGCTCCGCGGCGAAGTTCTCCACCAGCACCGCGCCCGGGCCGGGACGGTCGTCGTCGTTTCCGATGTCGTAGCTGAGCGCCACGAAGTGGTCGTTGTCGAGCGCCACATCGTACGGGAAGCTGAGGTCGACGGTCTCGATGTAGGGAGGGACGGTGAAAAGGACCTGGGGCGTACCGGCGCGGAATCCGCCGTCGGTCTCGACGGCCACGGCCACGAACTGATCGTTGTTGTCCAGGAAGAAGAGCTCATCACCGTCGCGGGACCACTTGGGCGTCCGCCCACCGTCGGTGGAAATCTGCCATCGGCCGCCCTCCACGTCGGGGAACGGACGCACGTAGACCTCCCAACGGTTGCTTTCGTTGGAGGTGTATGCCAACCAGCGACCGTCCGGAGAGACGGCCGGCGCACCATCGTCGAAGCCCTCGGCAAGGAGAGGTTGGGGCGAGTCACCGGACTCGGGATCGTAGATGTAAATGTCCCGGCCACCCTCCACGCCGCCGGTTCCGGCGGTCCGAAGGAGGAGCTTCGCTCCGTCCGGGGTCCAGGCGGCATTGGCCACCGGCATGTCGAAGTCGACGAAGAGACGAGCCTCGCCGATACCGTCGGCCCGCTTCATCCAGACCTGTCGGTCACCGTCCCGACTGGAGATGAAGAGGATCTCCCGGCCATTCGGGTGCCACACTGCCATCCGGTCCTCGCCCTCAGCCAGGGTGAGTCGGGTGCGGACGCCGGCCGGTAGCTGCTTGACCCAGATGTCGAAGCCGTCCTCGGCGAGCTCTCGCAGGGCGAGGCGCGTCCCATCGGGTGAGAGGGCCGGGATGTCGTTGGGATTCGTGGTCCGGTCGAAGGTCCACGCCGGATCGATGGGGGTGATCTCGCCGGCGCGGTCCACCCACACGGCGCGAGCCACAGTCCCGCCGCCGCCGGCCCCGGTGGAGTAGAAGAGAGTGCCGTCCTCTGCTACGGAAAAGGCGAGGACGTCGGCGATGAGCGGAACGGGGGGGCCGGTGAGCTCCATGGCGGCGGCATCGAGCGGGGCTCCCATGAGTGTGCCGTCAGTGAGATACAGGAGGTATCCCGGCGCTGCGAACTTCCCCCACGCGCCGGAGGCAAGGGTCCGCTCCTCGCCGCCTTCGAGGTCGAGGATCCGGACCTCCCCTTCGTCATCGGCGACCACGCCGTGGAGCGCTCGGTCACCGGACGGCAACAGGTCGGTGAATCGATGGACGGATTCTCCCTCGCCGAGGCTCAGGAGGACCTCTGCCGCTCCTCCGGCGCTGAGCACGCGAAAGGCGTCTCGCCCGCTGGTGAAGTACACGTAGCCGTCGTACCCCCACACGGGCCCCCCCCCTCACCCAGGGTACGGATTGGACCCCCGGCCAGGGCCGGTACGGATTGGACCCCCGGCCAGGGCCAACGCCCGGTGGGACCACCTCCCTGAACGCCGCCACACGCGCGCGTACCAAGGTACCAGGACAAAGGATACTCCGTGCGGGTATGCAGGGCCCGACTTTACATAATGGCCCTTATCAGAAGTAGCCCCGAGGCTAAGTCATTATTCTACTATGGCTTAGACACATCGCAAAGCAAACACCGAGCGATCGGGTTGGGATACTCCCCCCTTTCGGACCCCCTAGAGACCCCCCTAGCCCCCCGTGGGCTAGGGGCGGCCTGTAGCGGCCGAGCGGCGCGACCCGCTCCCTGAACACCGCCACACGCGCGGGTACCACGGTACCAGGACAACGGTTTGCTCGGAACAAGAGCATCCGCTGTAGATGGCAAACTCATGCATGACAGCGACTTACGGCGGCCGACGGCGTGTCCCACGAAATCCGTCACGAGTGAGACTTATATGAGAACTCACTGCCACACAGATCCCCAATAGCAAAGCCCTGCACCGACCTAAATCGATGCAGGGCTCTCGTTTACCCCAGTGCCCCGCCAGGGACTCGAACCCCGAACCTACTGATTAAGAGGAAGATGCAGGACGCCCACTAGCGCTCGTGGGCGCTTGTTTCCTGGGTTCGACGCTCGTGGGCGATCACCCGGAATCGTGGGCGCTGTGACTGTGCTCGTTACTGTTCCTTTCCGCTCGCCAGTCGAGCAGCCTCCAAATCCGCCTCCATCGCCAACACGTCCTCGCGCATCCGGTCCACGTACGCCAGCGCCCACTGGACGAGCTT
>JBDHFN010000094.1:0-11035 GCA_039590375.1 Gemmatimonadota bacterium | reverse complement strand
TCACTCTGCGCCAGATCGCGTAGTTCCAGTAGGCCACGTGCAGAGTCAGGGCCCAGATGCTGTGGCGGTCCGGCGCCGGCCGCCAAGCGGCCGCTTCTGGCTTCACGCCCCGGACCGCGCCCAGCGCGCTGGCGCCTCCGTGCCACATCTTGGTTCCGGCTGGAGGGTCGAAGTGGGCCAACGCCATCTCGAGTCTACGGTCTTCCATGTCGTCTCGTCCCTAGGGAGGGAGCTTCCATTCCGTTCGCACCGTCCCATCGGATACGGACGCGCCGAGCCTGCAACCCAACCTCTCGCGTCTGACGACCGACCGGCACATGACGCAAAGAACGCCATGCTGGACGGGATCTCTGACGCCAATCATAATGAGGGGCATGACTGTTCCCGCTCCCAACTCCGAGGGCCCCAACTCCCTCACATGACCGACGAATTCGACTGGGAGGAGCTCCTCCTCTTCATCGAGGATCGCGACGTCGTCCCAGTCGTCGGCCGAGAGCTCCTGACCATTTCGGACAACGGCACGACCAATCTGGTCGACTCGTTCCTGGCCGCCAGCCTGGCAGAAGAGCTTCGCGTCGACCGCGATGGACTTGGCTCCGCGCCCGACTTGAACGCAGTCGCTGCACAGTACATACGGGGCGGTGGGCCGCGGGCCAAGGTCTACTCCAAGCTCAGAGCGATCATGGGCCGCTCCGATTTCGCGGTTCCGGAGCCGCTGATGAAGCTCGCGGAGATCACCGACTTCGACCTCTACGTCAGCACGACCTTCGACTCCCTGATGGCCCAGGCCCTCGACAACGTCCGTTTCGGAGGAGACCCCGGAACACGAACGCTATCATACTCGCCCCACCGACAGGTCGTCGACTTGCCGATCGAGCTGGAACACCTGGGCGGGCCTCACGTCTATCAGATCTTCGGACCGCTGTCTTCGTCCCCCGAATACGCCGTCACGGACGAGGACCATCTGGAGTTCCTCCACCGCCTGCAATCCGAGCTCCATCGTCCCAAGCTTCTCTTCGACGAATTCCGCCACTATCACCTGCTCTTCCTCGGCTGTGGGTACCCGGATTGGCTCACCCGGTTCTTCGTGCGAACGCTTTCCAACGACCGACTGGGTTCCCGGGAGACCTCTGAGAAGATCGCCGACCGACGTGCGGTGGGAGAGGTCAACCTCTCCATGTTCCTGAGAGACTGTCGAATCGAGGTCTTTCCGGAGGGCGGAGCGGTCGAGTTCATCGATCAGCTCCACGACCGTTGGACGGAACGTCACCCGCATCAGGCCTCGGAGACGGCTCCCACCTCGAGGCCGGCCGCCGCGAGCCCCAAGATGGTCCCCGGCTCGATTTTCCTGAGCTACGCCAGCGAGGATCAGGAGCTGGTCGATTCATGGCGCGCGGCCCTCGAGGATGCGCATCTGGACGTCTGGTTCGACAAGCAAGACCTTCAGCCAGGCGATGCCTGGGACTTGATGATCAAGTCGAATATCCGGCGGTGTGACTTGTTCATGCCGTTCGTCTCTAGGCGCTCTCAATCCCGACGGGAGGGATACTTCCGCCGTGAATGGCGGTGGGCCCTCGACCGGGCCGAGGCCATGGCAGAGAGCCTTCCGTTCATCGTGCCCGTCATCCTCGATGAGACCCAGCAGGGCGCGGAGAACATCCCAGCGGGATTCTGGCGCAATCAGGCAATCAGGGCGCTGGGCGGCCGTCCCACGGACGAGGTCGTCGTGAGCATCAAGCAGACGCTGGAGCGCGTGCGGAGCCCGGAGGCGGCGAGGGACGCATGACCGGGTCGAGCCACTCACCCCCCGACCAGGCCCTCGAGACCAACAATCCCTACGCGGGCCTCAAGGCCTTCAGCGAACAGGACAGCCAGTTCTTCCACGGTCGGGAACGCGAGACCGAGGCGCTCTACAGAGCGGTACGCGGCTCCACCGTCACCGTGCTCTTCGGTGCATCCGGTCTGGGCAAGACATCGCTGATGGCAGCTGGCCTGTTTCCCCGTCTCCGCCGCCAGCTCTTCTTTCCGGTCTTGGTTCGCGTTGGGTACGACGGTGGATCACTCGGGGCCCAACTGAGGGAGCGCCTGTCCGAAGAGGCCAAGAGACACGGTGTGAAGGCTCCCCTCTGGCCAGGCGGGCAGACGATGTGGGAGTACTTCCACCGGGCCAAGTTCTGGAACCGCCGCACTCGTCTTCTGACACCCGTGCTGGTTCTGGACCAGTTCGAGGAGGCGTTCACGCTGGGTCGCGACCGAGCTGACACGGATGAGCTGCTCGAGGAGCTCGGTGACCTCATCGAGAATCGCATCCCGGCGTCGCTTCAGGAGGCTATGGCGCTCGGCGACGGCGACATCCCCGCCGGATTCGAACGTCAGGACTACCGCGTGCTCCTCGCTCTTCGAGAGGACTTCCTTCCTGAGCTCCAGGAGCTTCAGGAGCGCATCCCGGCCCTTGCTCTGACCCGCGTTCGCCTGACTCGAATGAACGGCAGCCAGGCCCGGGAGGCGGTCTTGCGGCCGGCCTCCGACATCGTTTCAGAGGAGGTCGCGGAGGGCATCGTGCGGTTCGTGGCCCACGCTGGGGATCGAGGCGAGGGCGGGCCGAACGCAGTCGCGCTCGACCCGGAGAGGATGGAGGTCGAGCCGGCCTTGCTGAGCCTCTTCTGCCGAGAGCTCAATGAGCTCCGGAGACAGGCACGCTCGCCGACGATCTCCGCCGACCTTCTGGATCGACAGGGCGAGCGGATCATCGAGGGGTTCTACGAGCGATGCGTCTCCGACGAGCATCGGGCTGTGCGGTCGTTCATCGAGGATCGTTTGATCACGGCATCAGGCCACCGAACGGCCCAGGCCCTCGAGGACGCCGTAGGGACACCGGGCGTCACGGCGGCATCGATCGAGCGACTCGTCGACCGTCGGCTCCTCCGGCGTGAGGATCGCCTGGGTATTCCCCACGTCGAGCTCATACACGACCGACTCACCGACGTCGTTCTCGAGAGCCGCCAGCGCCGGCTGGCGCGCGAGGAGCAGCGAAGACGTACAGCACGAGCGCGGTTGTTGGGGGGCGTCGGCGTGCTCGCGCTCCTCGTCTCGCTGGGCGTTTTCAAGGTCGCAGCCGATCTCCGGAGGCAGGCCGAAGAGGTTCGAGCGTTTTCGATCCTCACACAGGCTCCCACGATCGACGATCCCCTGACAGCCGCCCTTCTTCTCCGGGAGGTGGCCGAGATGCCTTCGGAGCGAGTCGTCGATCCGGTGGGGGCGGTCCGGGCAGCCCGCGCAGCACTCGGTCCATGGTATTGGCCCCAATCGATCTTGGTCGGACACGACAACGAGGTGCGGGACGTGGCGTTCAGCCACGATGGAACCAGGATCCTCACAGCATCGTTCGACGGGACGGCCCGGATCTGGAACGCCGACGGCTCCGGCGAGCCGATAGTCCTCGCTGAGCACGTGGACGCGGTGCGCACGGCACGGTTCAGTCCCGATGGATCGTCGGTTCTCACCGCCTCACTCGATGGATCCGTGCGGCTCTGGGACGCCGATGGGTTCATATTGGACACCCTCGCGGGTGCCGCGGGGCTTCCGGGCGTGGGCGTTCTGGACGTGAAGTTCGGGCCGCGGGGCAGACTGGCTGCAGTAGCCTTCGATGATGGGAAAGCGGCAGTGTGGGACATGGTCGCGGACTCGACCCGCCTGTTCATTCCTAGGCCGTTCACCCGGGGGAACACGTGGGGTGTGGCCTTCGACGCTGAAGGGAGGAGGGTCGCCACGGCTTCGGCGGCTCGCGGGAATGGATCCTGGATCTACGACCTGGCCGGAGCCGACCCCGTCCGTCTGGAACACCCTCAAGGGGTCTTCGCCGTCGCGTTCGGTCCACGCGGCGGCTTCCTCGCAACGGCCTCCGCGGATGGCCACGCTCGCTTGTGGAACTTGGACGGTTCGCTGGAGAGGCAGTTCGCGCCTCCACACGCTGGCAGCGCCCGGGCAATCAGCTTCGACGGTGCGGGTGAACGGATCGTGACCGCGTCCGTGGATCGTACCGCTCGAATCTGGAGGGTGGACGGCCAGGACTCGCGCGTCCTTGCAGGGCATACGGGTTCTGTGTGGACGGCCAAGTTCAGTCCCGACGGCCGATGGATCCTCACGACCTCGGACGATCACACCGCAGCCTTGTGGGATACCAGCGATTCAACCTCCACCAGCTACCTGCGGGGGCATCGGGCCCGAGTTCGGGCCGGTGCTTTCAGTCCCGACGGCAGCCTGATCGTGACGGGCTCCTCGGACGGATCCGCTCGGGTGTGGCGTCGGCAAGCTCGGCCGCTGGTGGACCGGGAGAGCAGATTCCTGACGGTCGCCATGAGCCCCGACGGACAGCTCGTGGGCGCGGGGGCCGACGACGGAACGGTCCGCGTGTGGCCGATCGAGGGTGGCGATCCTCGGACCTCGACCCAGCACGGCGCGCGGGTCCTTCGCGTGCGATTCGGACCGTCAGGCCAGCGCCTTGTCTCCGTATCCCGCGATTCCACCGCCCGGATCCTGGAGATGGACGACCCCGAAGCCATGGTGATCCTTCCGCATCGTGCGGTGGTCCTGGACGCCTTTCTCGCCCACGATGACTCAACCGCCCTGACGCTTTCGGCGGATAGCATCGCCCGATTGTGGGGCCCGAATCACCCCGACACCGGCCGTGTGCTCGAGGGTTCGGGCCGCATCGCCGCAGTCGCCCTGCGCGGCGAACGTGTGTTCAGCGCCACCGGCCGTTCGGTCGCCGTTTCGAACCTCGATGGGGTGGTCGAAGTCGTCTTGCAGGGGGGATTCGAGACCGACCCCGACGTCCGGTCACGGCGTGATTCTGCGCTGGTACTTGTCGGTGGCCGGGACGGTATCCCCGGCGGGCATCTGGGCCCGATCGAGTCGCTCCACGCGAACCGCGTCGGCTCACATGTCGTGACGGTCTCCTCCGACAATACCGCAAGGGTTTGGAGGGTAGATACGCCGAGCGAGCCACTGCTCGTAATCGAAGGAAGACGCGACGGGCACCGGATGGGGTTCGCCAGAGCTCCAGGGGAACCCGCGAGCGACACCGTGTTCCCCATTCCCGGCCATCGCGCGCCCATTCTTGCGGCATCGTTCAGCCCTGACGGGCAAACGCTCCTGACTGCCTCGGCCGACTCCACGGCAAGGCTCTGGGACTTGGAACGGGGGCGGGCCGTCCGCGTGCTCCGGGGAGACGCACCGATGATGAGCGCCGAGTTCAGCCTCGATGGAAGGCGAATCCTGACCTCCGACAGTAACGGCACGATCCGCGTCTGGGACGCGTCCCGACCTGGCGCTCCCGTCGACATCACGGATGGCGCTGTTGGGCCGGGTAATGCCGCTCTGAGTCTCGATGGATCGATTCTCGCATCGGCTAGCCGAGAAGGGCGTGCACGGCTGTCGTGGGTCTCGTGGCACTTCTACCGGGAACTCCTACGCGAGTCTGTTCAGGCATGCCTCTCGGCAGAGGACCGTGTCCGGTACCTCGCGGAATCGAACCGCACGGCGAGGCGCGAGGAAGAAGATTGCCGGCGAAGGCTCCGCGACGGAGGCCTCGACTGACCCCTGGCGGGTCATGGAGGCAAGTCCCAATCGCGTTCCTTGCGCGCTTCATAGGTTCCGGCGAATAGTGTCAGTGATCTCGGTCGGGATCCCCCCGTCCCTCCGTGCTCCGCCGCGGAACCGCCGTCGGCCCGCACCTAGCTCCTGGAGTGACGTGATGAGCACCTCAATTCGTGATCGACGCAGTGCGCCACCGTCCCTGACCGCGTGCGCCACCGCAGTCCTTGCGATCGTCGCGCTACCCCCGGCCGTGGCGGGTCAGCAGTATCTGAGTTGCGAATGGGACACGACTTTGGGGGCGTATCGCGTCGGGGGGCTCGACGGATCCTATCCGCTCGAAGTGAATGGCGAAGCATTTCAGTTCGATTGCCAGGTGGTCCTCACCAGCTTCACCCTGAAGATGGTCTTCCAGCCCCGTGGCGTGGACGATGGGGTCTTCCTCGCCAAGCGGTACTCTTACAGTAACTCGTACGATGACGACGATTTCTCCTTCGCCATGGGCCATATCGACGGCCAGGTAGCCGTCCTCGCCCGGGGAATCGAAGCCCTCGACAGCTATTCGACCAGTGACGCCCAGGTGTTGGGTCTCGTCTTCGAGCCAGACCGGCTCACGGTCTATCGAGATGGTCAGGAGCTCTTCTCCCAGGACTACGGCTACCTGTCCGGGGACCTCGGCGACGGTCCGTGGTATCTCGGGGCCATCCCCGGGATGGACGCAGAGGATGCTCCACCGTTCTGGGGATGGGTGGACGAGTTGATCCTCAAGCCATCGGCGGACACCCAATTGGCGATGGAGGGGATCGGCGTGGATGATCCCGATATGCGGCGGGCGCCGCCGGTCCCCGACTGCGAATGCGTTTCGTCGGCCCCGCTCATCGGTTGCTTAGACTGGGAGCCGGACGGATGTGGCGGTGACCCCTTGCTTCACGAGGAGTGAGCGGTGGCCGGACGGTCGTCCACAGGTTGACGGCTTCGCTTCCGCGACGGGGCAGTCGCTGAGGTCCCCTCCGCCCCTACAGGGGGTTCTTGATCAGCTCCTGGATCCGCGCTCGGTACGTCTCACCCGTGGTTACCTCGTGGCCGGATTCCGTGAGGATCACGAAATCGCCGTTGAACCAGGGCTGGATCTCCTTGACACGGTCCAGGTTGACGATGGCCGACCGCTGGACCCGGAGGAAGTGCTGGGGATCCAGGGCTTCCTCCATCTTCTTCATGGTTCCCCGGATGAGGTGTGATTCAGAGCCCACGTGGAGCGCCACGTAGTTGCCCTCGGCTTCGATCCACTCCACGTCTTCGGCCATGACGAAACGGATGCGGCCCTGACTCCGCGAAACGAAACGTCGCAGCGGCCTGGTACCGCCCCCGGATCTGAGCTCTTCCAGGATGTCGAGGAGCTGCGTCCTGGCGTCGGGTCCTCGGGCCGACACCAGCTTGCTCACTGCGCGATCCACGGACTCCGAGAACCGGGCCCGGTCGAACGGCTTGAGCAGGTAGTCGAGGGCGTGCACTTCGAAGGCCTTCAACGCGTACCGGTCGAATGCGGTCACGAAGATCACCACCGGAACCTGTTCCTCGTCGAGGGCAGCCAGCACCTCGAATCCGTCCATCTCCGGCATCTGAACGTCCAGGAAGACCAGGTCCGGTCCGTGCAACTGGATCGCCGCCACCGCGTCCATCCCGTCTGCGGCCTCCGCCACGACCTCGACGTCGCTCCGGTCCCGCAGAAGCGATCGGATTCGCTCTCTGGCCAGCGCCTCGTCATCGACAACGAGGGCTCTGACCACGTCAGGCATCCTCTGTGTGACTGGAGGCAGCCGGCGTGTCGGCGCCATGATCGGCCGCCGGCCCCTCTGGCCCGGTGGCGGATAGGTCGGTGATAGAGGCAAACGGCTCGGCGTGGCGCTCCGTGCCGGATCGCCCGCCCCCTGTGTCGAACGGAAAGGACATGCGAGCGAGCACGCCACCTTCAGGGCGATTGACCAGCTCGAGCCGGTGGTCCGGCCCATATAGCCGCTTCAGGCGCTCACGCACGTTGGCGAGCCCAAGGCCGTCGCACTCCGCAGAGACGAATCCCTCCGGCAAGCCCGGGCCCTCATCGCGAACGGACAGCTCGAGGATCCCGTTCCTGCGCGTGGCCGAGACGTGGATGCGGCCCGGCGTGGAGCGTTTTTCCACCCCGTGTCGGATCGAGTTCTCCACCAGCGGTTGGAGGATGAGGTGCGGCACTCGCGCGTCCAGCGCCTCAGGATCGACGTGAACGGAGACCGTGAGGCGGTCGGGAAAGCGGGTCTCCTCGATCTCCAGGTAGCTGCGCAGAAACTCCAACTCCTCCCGGACGGAGACATCCTGCACGCCGATCTTCTCGATGGTGAGCCGGAGGAGGTCGCTGAGCCGTACCAGCATCCGCTCCGCCGCGTCCACGTCCCGGTGCATCAGGGCGGTCACGGCGTTCAGGGTGTTGAACAGGAAATGGGGCTGGAGCTGCATGCGCAGCACCTGGAGCTGGACCTGGGCCAAGGTAGCCTCCAGCTGACTCGCCCGGAGCTCCCGGTCCCGTACGCGCCGCCCGTACTCCACCGCGTGAACGGCGACGACAAGCACTGCGTAGGTCAGCACGTTCGGGTAGAAATCGAACAGGAACGCGGTCCGCGAGAATCCCCGTCCCGGCATCCAGGGCAGAACGCCTCCGGCACCCACGTCGATGGCGTACTTCGCCACGGCGACCACGATCCCGAACGCCACGTGCGCGGCCACCGCGCGCCGCCACGCCGCGGCCTCCACGGGAAAGCGCCGGGACGCCCACACGACCGTCGGCAGGAGCAACGCCCACAGGTACCAGTCCGTAATCGACGGCAACATGGCGGCGCCCAGGGAGATGCTGTTGTCGGGATAGGCATTGTAGAGCAAGTAGGTTCGGCTCCCGAACAGGATGCCGAGCCCCGTGGCCCCGGCCACGACGACTCCTGCCTTCCATGCCCATCCCTTTGGGCGCGAATCGCCATCCATGGCGTGAAGATGCCCGCTGCGCGAGGAACGGTCCAGCCGCGGCTGAGCGAGAAGGCTCGCCCCTTCCCTGTTCATCGGGGCGGTCCCGGGTCCGGCCGTAGCCTCGCCCCCGATAGCGAGGTGAAGGCACGAGCTCCGAGCCGAATCCAAGGTAGCAGGACACCACCACCCCTGGCAGCGCCTTGGGGTGAACCCGGGGCTGGCTGGGATCAACCCGTGCTCTGACCGTGCGGGGCGGTTCGCACGGCAGAGGCCACCGATCAGGCGGATCCGTCACCTGATCCGGTGCGGGTCCACACCGTGAGCCCCCGGCTTGGTCCCTCTTCCGATCGGGTTCGCCCCAATCCCCGCCTCCCCACGCCGCCACGGCGATATCATGCCCATGTGGCAATTTGTTCCTCGCGACGCGGAGTGGCGGAAGTGAACGGGAAGCGCGGTCCTTCAAGGGCGCCCATCCTCATGGGCGTCACCCTCCTGCTGTCGGCTCCAGCGTGGGTCGCCGGTCAGGCCCGGATTCCGGAGGAATTCACGAACCTGCAAGTCCTCGACGAAGACATCGAGCGGCGCGAGCTCATCGGCCTGATGCGGAACTTCACCATGGGGGTCGGCGCGGGCCGGTGCAGCTATTGCCATACGGTGTCGGACGGGCTGGATCAGCCTGACGACGACTTCGCCTCGGACGACAAGCCCCAGAAGAAGAAGGCCCGCGCCATGCTCCGCATGGTCCAGACCATCAATGACGAGCACCTGGCCCAACTCCCGGAGCGCAGTGAGCCGGCCCTGGAGGTCACCTGCATCACGTGTCACGCGGGCAAGACGCGGCCCACCACCCTCGCGCAGGAGGTTACCTGGGCCGTGGAGGACGGAGGCCCGGACGCGATGAGGGCGCGATACGACGAGCTCCGCGAGGAGTTCTTCGGACGCGGAGCGTTCGACTTCGGCCCCGGATCCCTGGAGGCGGTGGCTCAACAGAGGGGCCGAACCGATCCGGCGGGGGCGCTGGCCGCCATCGAGCTCAACCTCGAGCACCACCCCGAATCGGTGGCATCGTGGCTGATCAAGGGCCAGATCCACGGCCTCAACGGCGAGACGGAGCAGGCCATCGAGGCGTTCGAGCGGTCCCTGGAGATCTTTCCCGGCAATCCCGTCGCCACCGAGCAACTGGAGCGGCTCCGGGGGAGTGGGGGCTGAGCCGACGGTGACCGCCGCGTCGTGAGGTCCCGCCGATCGTTCGGTGGTGACCGGGGTGGAACGCCAAGGGCCCCTCAGTGCGCCATTTCGGGCGGATCGGAAAGGGCCCCTCGGGAAGCCGCCACCTGCGTAGCGATTCCCGAGGGGCCCTCATGGTACCTCGTTCGACCCCGCGACCGGTCGAGGCTACCAACCCCGATCTGATCGGGCTCCAGGCTTGGCGCCCGAGCTACATCATGCCGGGCCCGTGCACCGGGATCTCGACTCGGGTGTTCTCCCACTCCAGGACGATATGGCCCATCCCCTCGCCGTGGGACTCCCAGGTGTAGGTCAGGGTCTCGACCGTCGACTCCGTCACGCTCACGGGGCGTGTGATGGAGCCCACGTTCTGCGCCATCACTTCGTCGTTGATGGGGATCCCCCAGCGCTCGGCGTTGCCGTTGATGACGATCTCCCACTCGGTCTCGCCGGGAACCGCGTAGAGCGAATAGGAGCCCGGCTCGAGGTCTACGCCCCCGACTTCGGCGGCGAACGGGAGGTGGAGCCCCGTGGCCTCGTTGGCCCCCATGCGCCACGGGCTGCCGAGCGGAACCAGCTCGCCCATGACGATCCGCTCTCTCGCGGAGGGACGCCCGTAGCAGAGCTTGGCCGACTGATCACCGAAGGTGAGCGTCAGCTGGCCCAGCGGGCTGGAGCGTTCGGCGGCTTCCTCCAGGGAGGCTCCCCGGAGAAAGCAGGTGAGCTCCTGGGTCGATGCCGACTGAGCCACCTCGGCCTCGGCCATCTCCGCTTCGGCTTCAACCTGGTCGGCCGGCCCGCAAGCCGAGCCGGCCACCAGGGCAGACGCGAGCAGAACCGTCGAAAGGCGACGTACTTCGAGCATTGTACCTCCGGTTTCTTGGGGAGGCTTGCGCCTCCCGGACGCGCACACCCAGAGTGCGGCATCGCTCGGGATACCCAGAAGTGGAGCGTGAGTTCGCGCCGCCACCAGCCAGGACAGACTGCTACTCGCCATGCGAGATCGAGAGTGACGGAACCCGAGCTGCCCAATCACATGGGACCCGGCGTCTTCGAGTATGCGCTGCCCGGGGATTGGCAGGTCCTGGCAGGTCGGACCGCAGCGGATAACGAATACCTGAGCATCAAGTTCGCCCGGGCCAACGACTGGTGGTTCCACGTTCGGGGCATGCCGGGGAGTCACGTGGTGCTTCGAGTACCCGGGGAGGTGGAGCCGGACCGG
>JBDHFN010000093.1:0-16686 GCA_039590375.1 Gemmatimonadota bacterium | reverse complement strand
GGGGAGAGTTCACATGGCCGCCTCAGTGGCCAAATCAGAGGAGAAACGAAGAGACCCACGATGCATAAAAGCCCGCATGGTTGCGGGCTTTCGGCTAATCGGGGCGGCGAGATTCGAACGCGCGACCTCCTGAACCCCATTCAGCGACGCTGCCGGCCTGCGGCACACCCCGATGTGGACGGGAAGCTACCATCTCGTGACCTCACTAACGCACGAGATATCGGGGACAAGTCCTCACAATCCGGTCGCCTCTAACCACAACCGCCGTACCTCGCTCGCGCCGAGCGCAGAGGGCTCGATGATCAGGTGTCGCCAGTACCAGCGGGCGTCCATATCCGGTTCGGTGAGGCCGTGGCCAAGGAAGTGGTCGTGGATCGGCACGAGGATCGCGCCGGTCGAACTCGCTATCTCGCGCGCGCGCTCGTTGAACGCATGGAGCATGCGGAGCGCCCCTTCGCGGATCACGCCGTCTCCTAGGTCGGCCGTCCCGTCTGACGGGTCGTAGACGGTTCCCACTAGGATGGTCGGTTCCGTGATGCGGGACCGAAGTTCGGCTAGAATCCGAGCGAGCCGGTCGGCGATCTCCTCGACCGGGTCCTCCCCGGCGGCCGGAGTCGCAGTAGCCGGTCTGTACATGTTCACATCTAGAAGCCCCACTAGATCGTTCCCCCCGGCGGTCAGTGTCACCAGGGTGGGGCCGACAAGATCCGGCGGTATCCGGAGGATTTGCATGTGCAGCGTGCTCCACGTGGTCGCGCCATCGGCCGTGAAGTCGACGTGCCGGATCCCAGGAAAGGCCGAGACGAGATCGCGGCCCGCGAAGGCGGGCCAACGATCGTCATTGTTTCGGTAGAAGAGGGAGGCTGTGCCGAGCCCCTCGGGGGCGCGCGGAAGCCCGTCCCGTTCCTGGACATCGAGACCCGGATAGAGGTCGATCGATATCGAGTCCCCCACGGACACGTAACTACGGAACCGACAGGTCATCACATGTCACTCGTCCCTTCCACCAGCCCTTTGCTGATGAGCCATTCTTCGACCAGGGCCTCGAAGTAGGCCTCGAGATCCGGATAGAAGGGTGAGCTCACCGTGACAAAGGCCCGCGCCTCTCTTACGCGTCGATGAGCCCCGGAGTGAGGGCGCCCGAAGTTGTACTCCAGCGGAGCCCGTACGAGACCCAAGCGCGGCTCTGCGTCGGACCGGAGGAGACCGTCGCATTGGTCGATCAGGGAGATCAGCTGCCCCATGGTGACGGGGGCTTCCGAAGCGTCGAAGGGCATGCCGATCTCCGTGTCGTATTCGTCAACGATCCGGTAACGGATCAGCCGCCCCCCGGGGCGCGCGCGCACCTCGCTCACGTCGCCCGTTACACTCCTGAGCGAAACCCGGGCGATTGTCGTTTCGCCGGGCAAGTCGGGCGGAAGGTACTCACCTCCCATGAGGAAAGGGTGGAGCGCCCCCCAGTCCTGTCGGACGGGCCCTTCCAGGAGCGAGTCGAGCAAACCTTCGGGAATCTCCTTCCCGGCCTCGAGGGCTGCCTTCACCTGCTTTCTTCGTGCCTCGCCCTTGATCCCGGCGAGGATCACCGCGATCGGGTCACCTTGCTCCCAGTAGGTGTCGGGGCGGAACGAGAGGTCAAAGTCTCGCGTGGTCTTCATGCGTGTCTCCTTGCCGGCTTGACCGACGTCGGATCCGCAAGAAGCGCAGGAGGGAGACGGTCCCGTCTGGGGCGACGGGAACCGTTCGTCCGCGCTTTAGAAGGAGGTGTCCTCTTCGGGCCGGCGCGCCTTCAAGCTGCGGAAGTCAAATCCGCGCCGACCGACCAGCCTCGTGCTGGTTGGACTGAGGAAAAACGGTAGGAACTGGACCGCTCGCGGTCAAGCTAAACGGTCATCCTTGCGGCCGGGACTAGCTCAAGCACCTGCCGTGAAAGCAGCCTTTCGGGCTCCAAGCCATCCCGTCACCAGGCACGATCGGAGGTGCAATCTCGTTCGGTTCGCTGTCTGCTCCGGCCCCGAGGTGCGATTCGCTCGCGTGCGCTGGCGCTAGCGTCCCCCGCCCGGATGCCAGCCCCCAGCCCAACGACTCACATACTCTGGCCAACACGCCGAGTGAGCGTGTGCCCGAACAGGCATCAGCCTGCGAGGCAGACGTGCCCCCGATCGTGCCGTGCCATCGGCAAACAACACGTCGCGGCCGTTCTTGAGAGCTATGGGGGCGGCTCCACCGGGGCCCGCTCCTTCCGCATCAGGTCAGCTTCCTCCGCGCCCACCCCGGCTGGGTCTGGGACGCACGAGATGGCTCGGCAGCCGCGACCGGACCCGCTCCGCCACTAGCCAGGTGGCGGGCAGCCAGCCCTAACCCTTGGGCCGCATCAGCTCGCGGAACTCCGCGTCGTCCCAGAGCGGCGCCAACAGTGGATCCATGTGCAGGTGGCTGGCATCGTTGTGGCCCTTCAGGAGTGCCTCGCGCAGCAGGCTCATCGCCCGGTCCCGCTCCCCCAGATGGAGGGCGATGCGGGCCTGCCATGACCGCACCTTGCCGGTCGAAAGTAGCCAATCCAGATGCGGTCGATGATCGAGCCCCTCGAGGCGTTCGGAGTACGCGAGGGCGGTCTCACGGTCTCCGTGCATTGCCGCAAGGACTCCCCTCATGCCCAACACACCCCAGTGAGCCTCGACACCGCGCTCCGCGAACTCCTCTTCCATCTGGTCGATCAGACGACCGGCCCGGTCGAGCTGTCCGGCGTATGCCCACTCACGCGTGACTATCAAGTAGTCGTTGAGCCGGGGAGGCATGACGCTGTCGTACCAGCGAAACCCACGAGCTGCCATCGCCGCAGCGTGTTGGGAGTACCCGTGGGCGCGCAGCTCTTCCGCGGCCAGGAGGATCGCGGTGCCCAGCGTCAGCGTCCGATTGATCAGGGCCGGCGCAGGCTCTAAGAGCGCCTCGATGTCATCGATCCGACCCGCCGCACCGAGGGCGAAGACCTCGGGGAACAGGCCATCGGGGATCCGCTCCTGGATCGTCGCGAGCTCGCGCTCGTGATCTCCAGCGGCGTGATAGGCTTCCACGAAAACCCGCCAATAGAGACCCCAATCCCGAAGGGCACCGCGGTCGGGGTCCGCCCTCTGAAGAAACTGGATGGCCTCCAGCGGTCGGTTCATGCCGCGAAGCGCCGCCTTGGCGGCCTTGTACATGAAGAACGAGCCTGGCGAGAGCTCGGCAACGCGGAAGGCTGCCCGGTACGCAGCCGGGGCCGAGCTGGCCGTGTGGTAGTCGAGTAGACTCCGGTCCAACGGGGGGAGGCTCGAGCGGCGGCTCTCCAGTGCGGCCAAGATCGAGTCGGCAGTCTCCTGAGTGGGCGGAAACCAAAGCACCCAGAGCAGGGGAAGGGTAAAGCTGCTGTCTGCACGTGCGGCGTTGAGCAAACGCTCGACTGCCGTTCTCGTGTCGAAGGAGCCGAGGTAGGCATCCAGTCCCTTCGAGAACTCCGCATACGCCTCCAGCGTAGGCGGCTTGCTCCCATACTGCGTCCAGCGAGCCAGGCGGGCGTCTACCAAGCTGGCCAGGGTGGCCGCCAGACGCTCCCGAAGCGTGACGACGGCGAGGTGGGCCGCTCCCTCGACGGTGGAGATGGGCTCGAGTGACGCCAGGACACTAGCGTCCCGGCCGTCCAAGATGTGCGCCTGGAAGGTGAGTGAATCCCCAAAACGATAGTAGGCCCCCCGCACGATTGTGCTGACTTGTTCGTCCTCCGGTAGGGGGCGGTACTCACCCCCGAGGCTCAAGGTACCTGCCCCCGCCTCGAGCCCGACGAGGATCTCGTCTGCGGTTCTCGGCATCACCACTTCCATGAGACCCGTCTCGCCGAGTCCCTGCGTGATCCAATCAGCTGCCATCCGACCGAGTACGTCGAGATCCGCATCGCCCGTCTCGTTCTCAAAGACCGTGACCATGACTCGCCGGGTCGGATCGGCTTCCCATCCAGTCCCCGTCTCAGATCGACCCATAACCCGCAGTCCGACGACAGCCGCGAGGACTCCCGCGACGGGAATGAGCGTCCACGGCCGGAACCACCTCACGGGAGTACGTGGAGAGGACGCCCAGCGGTCGCCCGCCAGGGGAGGATCTTCGGTGGATTCGCCCCCTGCGACGGACTGACGGGCTACGGCGCGCCCGGCGTCCGGAGCGTGCGACACCTGGGATTCCGCCGGTTCGGGTGTTACCGCAGGCTCTCGAGGCAGGGCGTCTCCCGACCGGACTCTATCCGCTAGGGCCGTCGTCTCCGCCGCGGGCACCGTCCCTAGGTCCCGCTCGAGGCGCTTGACGAACGCTTCGTACTCCTGGAGCACCCCTGAACTGTCACACAGACGAGCGAGCAACTCCATGATTCGCCGTACGCCCGCTTCGTCGTACGGGGCCAGCGAGGTAGCCTTGGATGCCCAACGGCCAGCCTCGACTCCGTTTCCGGTTCGCTCGCTCTCCTCTGCCAGTTCCCACGCCGCGTCCACCGCCTTGGCGGCCAGCCGGCTGCGTTCTCCGTCGAGCCACCGCTCGAACTCGCGAGCCTCGCCCACATAGAAGCCGCTCAGAAGCTCGCCCTGGTAGAGCTCCATCGCCTTGGCCCGCTCGCCGGCATTCAACGCCTCCTCGAACGCCACCACATCGCACCAGAGTGCGTTGCGGTCCACTCCGATCTCGTGGTCGCCTCGGGTTTGAATCACCCCAGGCCCCATGCCCCGGTTGAGCACGTAGAGCGCCTGACTCAGCGCGTGCCGGGCGCGCTCCTCAGTGGCCTCGGGCCAGAACAATCCCAAGACGGAGTCGCGCCGATGGAAGCCGCGCGGTCTTGCGATCGCGAGGTAGGCAAGAAGGGCGAGCCGCTTCGGCTGCGCGAGAACGGATTCAAGCTCGTGACCGTCAGCGGGATCGGTGAGGGCTGTGGCCCCCAAGACGCGAAGCTCGATCATGCTCCTTCCTTGCCCGGAGGGCGCGCTATCACGCGTCAAGTGAGAGTGACGTGATAGAGCGGGTCTAGCTTCCCGCCAGCTCAAGCAGTCCGCCAGCTTGAGCAGTCACGGAAACGAGTCAACTTAAGCCGTGGGCAGGCGACGGTGCTACGCCTCTGCCGAGCGATTCACCCGATGTTGCTTCTGGCTGCGTAGGGCTGAGGAGGGCAGCCAGCGTTGTTCCGTCTTGGTCACTGCCCGAGTTGAAGGAGGAGAACATGCCATTCACTCGACCGGTTTCCGTCACGCTGCTCACTCTTTTAGTGGCTCTAGGTTGCCAACAATCCCCCATCGATCCGGGTACCGATGCAAATCACCCTCGTCTCCAACGCGGAGGCAAAGGCGGCGGCGGGAACTCGGTCGACGTCGGAATGACCGGCGATCTGGTGGGCACGACTCAGTCCATCAAGGGCACGAATAGCGCGAGCGGCATCTCCATCAACGACGATTACTCACTGCTCATGAACCTGGACATCGCCAACCTCGTGTGTGGCGATCTGCCGGGAAGCATCCCCGACGAGCCAGGGCTGGTGGCGTTCGTTCAAGCCAACACACCCCGCAGCGGCAAGCTGATCCTGAGCTACGACAAATCTGCACCCGAACCTCGTCAAGTGGATTCGTGGGAGACCACGATCGGCGGGCTCAAATACAAGGTGCAGGTGTTCCGTTGGACGAATCTCGGGCACACCGAGCTCCCCGGTGGCACGACGTTGGTGACCTACCGTGGCGGATCGGTAGAGGTCTTCAAGAAGAAGAAGGGGAAGATCTTGAGCAGAGAGCAATGCTTCGGCCCCCCTTTGTGAAGTTGACCTCCGGGAGTGGTGCTGCCCAGGGTGGAGTCGGGCAGACGAGAAGGAGGTCGCCATGGCGAGGCGCACGTATCCGCCGAAGCTCAAGGCACAGGTGGTACTGGAGGTCCTGACGGGGGAGAAGACGCCCGGGCAGGTAGCGAAGGCGTACGGGGTGCACCCGCACTCGGTCCAGCTCTGGAAGAAGCGGTTCCTGGAGCGAGCACCGGAGATCTTCGCCGAGGAGGGGACGGTCGAGGAATACGAGCGCCGGATCCGGGATCTGGAGCAGCTGCTGGGGAAGAAGGAGGTAGAGATCGCGCTTTTAAAAAACTTCTTGGGCCAGAGCGGCTGAGCGTGGTGGAGAAGGTGGCGCTCGTCTCCGGGGTGCGCGACTGGCATGGTCTCGCAGCCGCCCTTCGGGCGCTGGAGCTTCCGCGATCGACGTGGTACTACCATACCCGTCGGCGTGTGGGCTACGCGGAGAAGTACGCGCACCTCAGGGAACCGCTGGAAGCGATCGCCGAGCAGCACTCGGAGTACGGATACCGCCGGGCTACATCGGAGCTCAGAGAGACCTACGGGTACCGGGTGAACCGGAAGGTGGTCGAGCGGCTCCACCGGCTGTGGGATCTCCCGCTCAAACGCACCGTCATGGCCCCGAAGCCGAGCGCCGTCCGGCAGGTGATCGACGTCGCTGGTCCCCGAGCGAACCTGCTCTCGAGGCGGGAGAAGTCCGAGATCGGGCCGCTGGAGGTCTTCTACACGGACTTCACCGAGCTCCGCTACGCCAGCGGAAGCCGGAAGGCGTGGCTGATCCCGATCCTCGATCACACGACGAAGTACGTGCCCGGCTTCGCCGTCGGGGAGAGACCGAACTCCGAGCTCGCTCTCTCGGCGTGGAAACGGGCGACGGCGTGCCTGTCGAGCTGGAAGCCCTCGCTCGACGGCGTGATCGTGCATCAGGATCAGGATCCCGTGTTCACGAGCTACGCCTGGACCGGCCAACTGCTCTCCGACGGAGTGCGACTCTCATTTGCGCTCCGCGGGGCGAAGGACAACCCCGAGATGGAGAGCTTCTTCGGCAGGTTTCAAGGTCGAGAACCGCTCGCTGCTGCTGGACGCTCGCTCCCTCGAGGAGCTCGCCGCCGTCGTCCGGCAACGAGTGCAGTACTATAATCGGGTGCGTCGGCACTCCTCCCTCGGAGACCGACCTCCCCTGGCGTTCATCGAGAGGCTCTACCGCGAGGGCTGAGCAGCACAATAAACCCGGAGGCGGGTGTTCAACTTTCGGGGGTCACTTCAGATCGAGTGGTTTAGCCATGCGCGTATACCACCCGTTGGACAGATAAACGAGGGTCACGAAGACTGCGAGGCGCAAAGACCTCACCGACCGCACCAATCGCTTCCCAGTTCAAAGACGGACCTTCCTCCGCGATCGACGGCGTCTAATGGCCTTGTACGAACCGGAGAATCAGATCACCGATGCGGTCGTCCGGGGCAGTCAGCTCGCTCATCAGGGAGCGATGGTTGCGATCGGGCACCTCAACCATGGTGACGTTCCGGTTGCCGGCGGCGCGCATCGCTTTGCCGAATTCTTCGTTCTGTCGCCTCCGCCAATCGGCGTCGCCGTCCGCATAGATGAGTAGCATCCGCCCTTTGCCTCCGATGTGGGGTGTTACGGAGGCAGCCAGCCAATCGGAGGGATCCTCACCCCACACGTCCTTCGGTCGGTCCGCCGCCGTTTCCTCTACGTAGAGAAACGCGCTGATCGGAATCGACCCTCGGATCGACGCCGCGTCCACGCCGTGAGCCTCCAGATGCGTGGGATCCAGCGATAGAAGCGCGGCCAAGTATGCTCCGGCGGAATGACCGGCCACGCAGACGTTCTCGGGATCGCCGCCGTAGCTCACGATGTTCTCGACCACCCAGGCCGTGGCGGCGGCCGCGTCGTGGATATGTGCCGGGTGCATGACGCCCGGAGACAGCCGATAGTCTGCCGATACCACCCCGATCCCTGAGGGCACCAGCCGCTCGGCGAAGATCGTCCCCTCTTCCTTGCTCCCGGCGCGCAAAGCACCGCCGTGAAGAAAGACGATGACTGGTACGCCGTCCGCGTCTTCCGGCATGTAGATATCGAGGAGGTCCTCGCCGTCCGCGTATTCAACCCCGCTGAGATAGTCCATGTCGCGAGTCACGGTGCCTTGAGCCGAGGCGTGGGTCGCGGTGAAGAGGAGACCCAGCGCGACGAGGACCACGTCCGACGGCCTCGATCCAACCATCTCTTCCTCCGGAGTCGAACTCGACGCTATCGAGCGGACGCCCAATATGCGTGGTGTGTCACGGTGCCGAGCGGGTGGGTCGTGGGCAAGGGCTCCGCGATGCTGGTGTGTCGACCGCGCTTCACGTTTCAGGGTTTGTCCATCGAGCGCATCTGAGGCTTCTTGTCCCTCACCCGCGATCGTCACGCACGCGCAGTCTCTGGCCGACGGATGGAACACCCTGATCGTTCATGATGAAGAGGAAATAGAAGCCCGGGGGAACAAGGTTCGGGTCCCCGGGTGCCCGGACCCGCAACCGGGCGGAGTCGACGGTGAAGGTGAGCCGGGCCATCCTCTGACTCCCGTTCCACGTCTGTGAGCTGGCCGAGAGGCCGACGAGGGTGACCCGAGAAATCTCGCGCGCGTCCGGGGTCTCGATCGTGAAATCTCCCTCGTAACCGACATCGGACGGGGCCCTGGCGATCGTGGGACGGCGACCCCTGCCCAGGTAGGGGGGGGAGAAGATCTGGCCGGTCCACGAGAAACGAGCCTCGGACGGATTCGGGCCGAAAGCGCCTCCGGCGACGAGGACGCGCCCGTCGGGAAGCAATACCGCGGCCGACTGAAAGTGACGGGGCTCGTCCATCGCAGCGACCGTGCGGAACGTCTCCGTGGTCGGGTCCCAGAGCTCCGCCTCGAGAATCCCATCGGCCTCATCGTTGAAGATCTCGGGCCGATCCGTCCCGCCCGTGACGAGCACGGTCCCGTCGGGAAGCAACGTCGCGTGGTGCGAGTGGCGCGGGAAGGCCATCGGCGCGACCGTACGCCATGCGGGCGACGGATCCCGGAGGTCGATCACCTCCGCCGTGGCTACCCCGGGCACGTCGCTGCAGTCGTGCTCGGTGCATCCGCCCGTGAGGAGGATCTTCCCCTCGTCGTACATGACTGCGGTGCCCTGGTAGCGAACCGCGTTTCGATGCTCCGGCTCCACGTCGGACCAGGTGCCAGTTCCCACCTCGAGCCAGTCGGTGAGCTCCTCGGGCCCGGCCCGGAACAGCCGGCCGTCCGGCGCCAGGAACTGGAACGTCGGCCCCCGAGACTCGTTGTTGAACGCCTCTGGCACTCGCGTCCAGCCCTCGCCGTTCCACAGCTCCGGGACCGCGTTGATCTCCTTGTCTTCGTCGAGCCCCGCCGTGACCAGGATCTCACCAGTTCCGAGCGTGGTCGCGCTCGGAAACACCCTGCCGGCGGCCATGCCGGCCACTTCCGACAGGGTCTCGGTCGCATAGTCGAACGCGAAAGACCGGGGGTTTCCATCCACCCCTCCCCTCGGCATGTCCCCGCCCGCGCTCAGCACGACGCCGTTGGGCTGAAAAGCGAGTCCGGAGGCGGACTCGATCCCCGGGCCCGGATACGTGGTCGAGCTTCCATCGGCTGGATCCCACAGCGCCAGTGGTCCGTGAGGAGGCGTATGTCTGTCGGGCGCCCAGGGCCACATGAGAACCTTGCCCGAGGGCAGTACGGCCATCTGCTCAGGGTGGGTTGGGAGCTCGAAGATCGGGCCCCAGCTCCCAATTTCCCGCGGTTCGATCTCCACGCTGGAGGCGAGCCAAGCAAGGGGGACGGCGATAGCGACGGCCAACCCGAGTGGACCCGTGGACTCCGAGTGCAATGTTCTTCTCCGCCGTCGACCCATGGCTTCGTACGGTACGCGGTCCGAGATCGAGCGCGCCGGCATCCTGGACGGGGCCGAGATCGTCCGGGTCGACGAGACGCTGTTCAAGCGCAGGCGGATTCCCCTGGCTCGCTACGTGCTCGCACGCTGAGCCTGGCGAGAACCCCTCGGTGCCGCCAGGACAGCCTGGCGCCCCAGTTCAAGATGACGTGGATCTCCTGGGCCGGGAGCGTGCGGTCAACCTCGGTGATCATCAGGAACCGTCAAGCGGGCGTGAGGTCATAGTTGCGGCCTGGGCTCGCCCTATCGGATATAGCCCAGGCTGCGCATCGCCTGGAGTTGCTCGGGTGTCAGGGCCAGCGGATCCGACCGGGTGAACAGGGTCGCCAGCGACTGGTGCGCTTCAAACTGCGCCTCGAGGAACGCCGTGTAGTGCTCCACCAAGTCGGGTCGCTCCTCGTGCAGGCTGTGTCGCAGGTGCGGGTCGCTCCACAGATCGTAGAGCAGGAGCGGGGCGTCCCGCCCCGATTCGGGCCAAGCGTCAGGGCGCGGCTTCATCAGGAGCGAGGCGCCCCAGCGCCCGTCGATGACCTCGATCACGCCCGTTAACTCGCCCGTTTCGCGATCGGTCTCGAACTCGTCGAGGATCACCGGTCGCGGCTCCCACCCGTCCTCGCCGAGCAGCAACGGCGCGAGGGACTGGCCCTGCGCGATCTCGGGCCTCGCCTGTCCGATGAGGTCGAGAATCGTGGGGAGCACGTCGATCATCGACACGGGCTGGCTGAACCGCTGGCCGCCCTCGATGCGACCGGGCCACACGAAGATCAACGGGATGCGGGTCACCCCGCCCCGGAACATCGGATCGTACGGGTTCAACCTCGGGTCGCGCAGCCCGCCCGCCCAGTGGCTGTGATCGGCAGCGACGATGAGCAGCGTGTTCTCCCATTCGCCGGCCGCCCTCAGCCGTTTCACCAGGTGGCCGATCTGGTAGTCCTGGTGCGCCATCGCCTCGTCGTAGAGCGCGCCGTAGTCATCCAAGATCGTGGCGGGATCCACGCCGGCATCCTCGTACACGGCCGTCTCGGGCACGCTGTCCCGGAGCTGCCGTACGCGCCACCTCAGATCCTGAGCCCGTTTTCGCAGCTCCGCGTGGAGGAACAGGCCGGCGAACGGGGGACCGGGATTCCACGGCGCGTGCACGTCGGTGGGCTGGAGGTGGACCATGTACGGCTCGCCGGGAAACGCCGCGCGCCAGCTCCAGAAGTCCTCCTGCAGGTGTACCGATGAGTTCTCGTCGTCTTCCCCGATTCCGCCGGCGTCACGGAGCAGGTCGAATCCGCGCTCCAGCCCGGCGTACCAGCCGGCGTGCGGGTTGAACGTGAGGAGGGCCGTTAGGTAACCGATCGCGTGGAGGCGTTCGGCCATCGATATCTCCTCCCGCGGCACCATCCGGGTGTTGTCGTGGCCCTGAAGCACGCTGGACTGAAGCGAGGTCACGAAGGACGGGGTGGAGACCCAGGTGGCCGTCGCGTTGCTGTAGGCGCGCTCGAACAGGGCGCCTTCGGCGGCCAGACGCTCGAGGGTCGGTGTGGTGCGGCGGTTGTGGCCGTAGGCGCTCATCCGATCGGCGCTGCCGCCGTCGAGCACGTAGAAGACGATGTTGGGCATCTCGGTGGCGCGCGCACCGCTGATCGTCGGCGCCGCCCAAAGCGCCACAGTGCCCGGACGCTGCGCATCGGCCTCTAGGACCAGCTTGACGTCTCGCCCGGCCAGATGCGACAGATCCACCGAGCGCAGCGCCCATTCCCGGCTCTCCGCGAGGGACTCCTCGAGCAGAACCTCGGCATCGCCACCCTCGGGTCCTGCCGCAATCCGAAAGGTCACCGGCGCGTCGTCGCGCACGACGCCTAGGCCCACGTCCAGCCGCCCGTCCTCGGGCACCCTCACCCGGTACTCGACGCGTCCCGGCGCGTGCGTGTACAGCGTCTTGCGGTAGCGCAGGTTCTGGCTTTCCGTCCGCACGCCCGCCGGCGCTTCCGCGTAGGCCGCTTCCGCGGGAACGAGCGATACGGAGAGGATCTCGATGCTCGACGGCCGCTCGGCGAGGATCTGGATGACGAGCTCGCGCAACGGCTGAGCGAAGTCCCGGGATCCCGCCCGCCCCGTATCACCCGGGTATTCCGCCTCGGGGAACAGCGCGGCACGTCGTTGAGGCAGGTACAGCCGGTCGGTTCTGAACGCATAGGTGGCCGCCGAGCCGTCGCCGATCACCGGCGCCCTCTCGCCGAGTGGCGAGGCGGTGGCCCCGAGCCCGGATTCTCGGTCCGACCGCTCGTACAGGTTGAACCCGACGCCCAGCTCCCCGACCAGATTCGAGCTTCGCGCCCGGATCAGGACGGTGCCCCAATCCGCGAGTCGATATTCGGGGAGCTCGACGGAGAGCAGGCCCAGGATCATTCTGCGACCGTCGCTCAGGCGACTGGCCTCGGTCAGATCGAGCCGCAGGGCATCCCCTGTGTAGGCGGCCTCGATTGGCTGCAACCGCCCCTGGGGTGGCACGACCGGTTTCCAGTCCGGCTGTGGCTCGTCGAAATGCCACTCGATCGGCGTGAGAGATTTGGCAGGGACCTCGGAGCCGACGATCGTCGCGGCGTCGAGATGGTCCTCGAGGTGGAGCGGCACGTCGGCCGTGAGCGAGGCGGGCTCGTCACAGCCGCCGAGGCACAGCGCGCTGACCAGCAGCAGCGCCAGCGAAAAAAGAATCGGCGAGTTGATCGGGGGCCGCGGGGTCGCACTCTTCATGCTCTTCTCCTCCGTTCGGCTGTGAGGAGTTCGGCTGGCGCGGGGAGTGCCGAGCCTACCGATCGCTGCGGGTCGGCCGGCGAACCGCCTGGTGTAGGGTCCTCATCATAGGCCTGGGGATCATCGGCTGCCACCTTCACCCATACCGCCGCGGGCACCTCGCGCAACCGATTCGAGCCCGTAGCTTCCCAAACTCGTTACTCGTCCCCGGTCGGAGAGCCCCTGTGATATCGGAGCGGTGGACGGCAGCAGCTTGCTGCCAGTCCCCCCCGGATGGGAAGAAGGGGGGGCTCAAACCGATCTCCCGTATCCCCGCGTCGCCCACGTCGCGTTACTGATCTCGCTTCACGAACGCGAGACCGTAACCCGGCAGCGTCTTGCGGCATGGTCAGCGTGTGCCGTCCGCATAATAGAGCCAACCCAAACACCCTTCGGCAGGCACCGTTTCCCCGGCCGCGGATCCAACACTAATCACCAGCGGGTCTGGGTCTTCGTACTTTTCCCGACGCTCTCCCCCTCACTTCCCTAGGTGTTCTAAGTGTGGTATCATATATTATGCCTAGAACTTCTAGGGAGGACGCGATGTCGGACGAGAAGACCGAGTTATTGAAGGGGACGCTGGACATGCTGATCCTCCAGGCGCTCCTCGGCGGCCCGATCCACGGCTATGGGGTGGCCCGCTGGATCCAGAGCGCGACACATGACGCGCTACGGGTAGAAGAGGGCTCCCTCTACCCGGCTCTGTACCGGATGAACCGGCGCGGCTGGATCGAGTCGGAGTGGGGAATCTCGGAGACGAACCGTCGGGCGAAGTTCTATACGCTGACGCCGAAAGGAAGGCAGCAGCTTGAGAGGCAGGTGGCAGGCTGGGGGCGATTCGTGCTTGCCGTGGACCGAATACTGGCGACGCAACCAGCATGAGCTGTGGGCCTGAGATCCCGGTCCGGACAATGGTCCCAGAGCCTATAGGCAGTGGGTGAAGCGATGTCATCAGGGATAGATCGCTGGACGAGACTATTCTCTCAGTTCTCCAAGCGGGCTCTAAGACGGGAGGTCGATGCGGAGCTGGCCTTCCACTTGGAGATGCGTGCTCGGGATCTAGAAGCGAGCGGAATGAATCCGGAGACGGCACGCCGGGAGGCGATGCGTCGCTTCGGCAACGTGGAGGGGATTCGCGAGAAAGCCTACCGGACGGAGACCGCCCGCGTGCGGCGGGTAAAGGGAACTCTGTGGCTGGACGAGATCCGGAGCGATTTGGTGTACGGGATTCGCCAGCTCATCCGGAAACCGGGTTTTGCGTTAGTGGTTGTCGCATCATTGGCTCTGGGTACTGGGGCTAACACTGCAATCTTCAGCGTCGTGAACGGTGTGCTGCTCCGGCCGCTTCCGTATGACGAGCCGGATCGAGTGGTCCAGGTGTTAGGGACACAGCAGGGCCAGCTGGACGCCAGATCGAGCTGGCTTGCCTACCCGGAGTTCCATGACATGCGTGAGCTGAGCGAGTCATTTGCAGAGATCTCAGCTTGGCGGTCGTGGACGCCCGTCCTCTACGGCGACGGCGAACCCATCCGGCTGAACGCTGCGTCAGTCTCCGCCGACTACTTCAAGGTCTTCGGAATGCCACCCGCGGCTGGGCGCTTCTTTCTTCCGGATGAAGAAAGGCTCGGCCACGAGCCCGTAGTGGTCCTTAGCCATGGCCTGTGGCAGCAGAGTTTCGGGGGTGATCCCGGGGTGATGGGGCAGACTCTGGACCTGGATGACGTCCGCTATACGGTGGTAGGAGTGGCCCCTGCGGACTATGCGGACTCGTTCGGTTCTTGGGCCCTGTGGCGGTCGCGGCCTCCGTTCTGGGATGAGACACAGCTGGCCCGCAACAACCACAGCTGGCGGGTCATTGGGCGGTTGGGTGAAGACGTCTCGCTGGAAGAGGCGCAGGCGGACCTTGACCACATCTGGCTGAACCTGGCGGAGGAGTATCCCGAGCTGCACGCGGGCGAAGGAGCGCAGCTCGTGAGGGCGAAGGAGTGGATGGTCGGAGGTGTCCGAGCAACGGTACTCGTTCTCCTCGGGGCCGCCGGCCTCGTTCTGTTCATCGCATGTGCCAACGTAGCGAATCTTCTCCTTGTACGTATTGCGGACCGTAGACACGAGGTCGCGCTACGCTCTGCGCTGGGGGCCGGTCGGGCTCGAATCGTCCGACAGCTACTCACCGAAGTCTGCTTGCTCTTCCTGCTTGGAGGTGCGGTGGGGCTGTTCTTGGCGCGGGTGGGTACGAATGCCCTCTTGGCGCTGGGCGGTCAGAATCTGCCACGCCTCGCGGAGATCAGCATCGACGGGACCGTGCTGGCGTTCACATTGGGGATCACGCTCGTAACAGCGGTGTTCTTCGGGCTGACTGCCGCCTACCACGCTGTCCGCGTCGATCCGGCCTCGTCACTTCAAGGCGCAGGTCCACGGACCACTGGTGACCGTGACAGTCAGCGGTTGCGCGCCGGGCTAGTGGTGGCCGAGATAGCCTTGGCCCTGGTTCTGTTGGCGGGCGGGGGGTTGCTCCTCGAAAGCCTCTGGAATCTCAATCGGGTCGAGCCTGGCTTCCGGGCGGAAAACGTGCTCACCCTCAACTTGGCGCTACGAGCCGGCGACCACGCGGAGCATACGGAGGTCACGCGTCTCTACCGGGATATTCTGGAGCGTACCACCTCTCTTCCAGGTGTCGAGCTGGCGGGAGCCACCAACATCCTCCCAATGACTGGCGGACAGAACTGCGAGTTCGTCTGGCGCGATGACCGGCCACTGCCCCTTTCGGGATCGCGTGAGGACTTGGATGGGCCCAGATGTTTGGAGGTTCGGGTTGTGAGTCCCGAACACTTTCGCGCGATGGGGATGACACTAGAGGCGGGGCGGGGCTTCACACCGCAGGACGACGAGGCTGGCCTGCCGGTTGCCGTGATCAACCAGGCCGCGGCGGAGCTGGGGTTCCCGGGTGAGGAATCAATTGGGAAGCGGGTCACGGTCTACGAGACTCGCGATTGGCTGCCGAACGTCTCCCGGGAGGTAGTGGGAGTCGTGAGAAGCATTCGACAGATTGGCCTCGCTACTGAACCGGTTCCCGCCATCTACATCCCACATGCTCAGGAGCAAGATCCGGAGCGAAGGCGCAGTATGACCCTGACCCTGAAGACGGTAAGGGAGCCGACCGACATCGCACCGGCTGCCCGGAGCGCCGTGAGCGAGGTCGACAGTAACATCTCGATCAGCGCCGTCCAGACCATGGAGACGGTGATGACTCAGACGGTGGCCGGTCCTCGATTTCAGACAGTTCTTCTGTTGATCTTCGGTGGTGTGGCCCTTCTGCTCTCCGCAGTGGGAGTAGCTGGCATGGTTGGCTACGCCGTATCTCGGCGAATTCCGGAGATCGGTCTACGGATTGCACTCGGGGCGAAAGCCTGGGACATCTACGCGATGGTCATGGGGCAGGGAGGCAGGCTTACGGCATTCGGTCTCTTCTTGGGCATCGCCGGCGGACTGGCCGTGACGAGGGTAATGTCGCGGCTGCTCTTCGGAGTCACAGCGACTGACCCGACCGCTTTCGTTGGGGCCTCGGTCCTCCTGGCCGGGATTTCGCTCGTGGCTATCTGGGTCCCATCCCGGCGCGCGGTCCGCGTCAATCCATTTGATGTGCTCAATGCCGAATAGAATGTGTGTTCGACGGGGGCGGACTGGGCGGTCGACGCTCAACTTCACTGCCGGGCCTTCCTGGGGATACTCCGAAACAGATCACCCCCGCAGCTCGGCAGCCCAGTCGTTCCCGTGGCTCGGATGTCAACACCTTGAGTGCAACCTTACGCTCGCGTGTCCGAGCAGGTGACGAGAATCGTGACGAGTTTGGGTAGAGGATTCTCCGGTCTCGGACACGCCACCGTACCGGAGAATCAGGTACGAATGCCCTAACTGTGCCCGGGAACACTGTAAACAGGCCCCCTCCGGACCTGACCACGGATCAGGAGGCTCGTGACGGTTTGGAGTACTCGCGGTCGCACTCGCGATTGGGTCCTGTAACCTGCCGTTTCGGCGAGAAGGAACCCGGGCAGATCACCCGAGCCGTCGTTGATATTACGGTAAGTTGCCGGATTCCTTAGACTTACGGGGCC
>JBDHFN010000092.1:0-11110 GCA_039590375.1 Gemmatimonadota bacterium | reverse complement strand
GCTACGCCCCTCTTGGGGCAGCAGCCATCGGTGGACGCCTCCCGGGATTCCGCGCGTGTCGTAGACGGGCAAGAGAGCCCCGGACGGATCTCCCCGGGCGGGGCGTTCGTGAGATCGATGGCAGTTCCGGGCTGGGGCCAGGCGGTCGCCGGATCACCTGGGCGCGGCGCCTTCTACTTTGCGGTCCAGTCCCTGGGTGTCTGGATGATCCTCAAGACCTCCAAGACGCTCGGAAGCGCGGGCGACATTCTCGCCATGCGACGCCTCGAAGCCCGGGAGCGGTTGAGCGCGGACCCGCTGATCGATCCTGCCGATCTCGCTTCGGCGATCGACACCGATCCGGGGGTGGTCAGCGCGCTCGAGCTGAAGCAGATCCGGAAGCAGCAGAGAGAAGATTGGCTCTCGTTCGGTGTGTTCTTCCTTCTCCTCGGCGGCGCCGACGCGTTCGTGGCCGCGCACCTGGCGGACTTCCCAGACCCGCTCGAAGTCGCCATCCGCCCGCTTCCCGACATGGGTGTCGAGGTTGGATTCAGGCTGGCGTTGGCGTTCTAGAGCGGCTTCGGCGCGAAGAGGGTCCGTGTCGGCGTCAGGTTCGGCGCGAAGAGGGTCCGTGTCGGCGTCAGGTTTCCCAGGTCACGAGGGACGGGCGTTCGCCCTTCTTGAGCACTAGGTAGCTACGGTGGTAGACCCAATCCCCCAGATTCACGTAAAAGCGACCAGGCTCGGCCTCGTGAAGAAGGGGGATGTGGGCATGACCCAGGACGATCAGGTCGAGATCGCCGTCCTCCGCCAATTTCGCGACCGCCCAGTCGTACAGCACCCGGGAGCGAGCCTCTTCCGGGCCCGACGGACCGGTGAGCCGGGCCTTGGTCCGGGAGATGTGAGAAGCCAGAGCGGCGCCTACATCCGGATGGAGCCAGCGGAACAGCCAGCGCGTGCCCCGGCTTCGGAGCCCCGCCTGCAGGATCCGGTACGGGACGTCTGCCCTGCCCAAGCCGTCCCCGTGAGCGATGAGGGTTCGCCATCCCGCGAGTTCACGGACCACCGGATTCGCCTCGAGGGTCAAGCCGATGTCGTCGCTGAGGAACGTGCCGCCCCACCAGTCGTGGTTTCCCCCCATGAGGGTCACGGGAAGACCTCCATCGACGAGTTCGGCCAGCGCCCCCAGCACTCTCGTGTGTCCGCCTGGAATGACCGAGCCGTACTCGAACCAGAAGTCGAAGAGGTCTCCGTTGAGGACCAGCTCGGACGCATGATCGGCCGTATACCTCAACCAACGAATGAAGGCGCGCTCGGTTTCGGGAGGCACGGCCCCAAGGTGAACGTCGCTTGCGAAGTGGATGGGTTTCTCGGACATGGGGATCGGAAAATAAACTGGGTGTATTACCCGGGGAAGGCGGGTTCACGATGCATCTACAGTTCCGGAGGAAGACGGGTGGGTTCAAGCGATCGGAGCGTGTGCTAGCCCCGTGAGACTACACGTGGCTCTTTTCGCCCTTGGTCTCGTGTTCGCGAACACGGCGTGCGGTGGTGGATCGTTGGGGACTCCCGCTCCGATCGTGGATACCGACCAGGCCGTTCGCCAGGCACGCCTCGACAACCCGTTTCCGAACACGTTGCAGGTCATCTTCCAGTGGAACGTGAGAGAGCCGGACCTCCGGCTCGAGGGGATGGGCGTCGCGCGCCTGCAAAATCCGGATCGCGCTCGTCTCGACCTCTTCATGGAGAACGGCGAGTCGGTTCTGGCGGCCAGCCTGGTGGAAGACCAACTGAGGGCTCGTGAGGGCACACAGCTACAGGTGGTGCCCTCTCCGGCCCTCCTGTGGGCTGGATTGGGCGTGTTCCGGCCGGGCGAGCGTGCGACCTTGCTCGGCGCTGATGCTTTCGCCGACGGTACCGTCCGGTTGCGCTACCGCCTCGCGGACGGCGACGAGCTACGCTACCAGCTTCGCTCCGGCCGCGTGACGAGTGCCGAGCTGCGCCACGAGGGAGATGCCGTGCACCGCGTCGCCGTCAAGCGGGAGGGGGAGGCGGAGTTGCCGAACGAGGCCATCTATCGCAATCTGGCTTCATTCAGTGAACTCACGGTGACGGTCGAGACCGTCGAGAGGGTGGATTCCCATCCGTCGGACATCTGGTACTCGGTTCGCTGACGTGACGCTCTCGTTGCGGGTGGTTACGGTCGGCCTGTCCCTCGTCGTGGCGCTCGCGGCGAGCGGCTGCAATTACGGTTTCAATTCGGGAAGTTTTCCGCCGCACATCCGGACCGTCGCCATCCTTCCTTTCGACAACGTCACAAACCGTTTCGAACTCACGCAGGAGCTCCACCAGGAACTGTTGCGTGCGCTGCCCCGTGCCCTGGGGGTCACCAACGCGGGCGAGGACGTAGCCGACGCGGTCATCCAGGGACGGATCATGCGGTACGACATGACCGCTCCTCTCTTTCGGCCGGGTCAGCAGGCCGGCCAGGTGGACGTGCTCCAGCGCCAGGTCAACATCTCGGTCGAGGTGGAGATGATCGACCTCGTCGAGAACGTGATCCTGTGGGATGATCGGGGCCTGAGCACCCAGGGCCAGTACCTCGAAGGGGAGTCCGAGGAACTCGGACGCGCGGAAGCGATCGAGCTTCTCGTGCAGCGCATTGTGGACGGGGCGCAGTCGAACTGGTAGGCGGCCCCCGAAAATTGCCTGGGCGATCCCGCCCTCAGGCCACCCCCAGCACATTGGTGACCCCGAACGCCTCCAGCGCCATCCAGATCCCGAAGGACACGTAGAGAAACATCATGATCCAGGCCTCGTTGACCGTCAGCTCCCAGTCCCGGCGCAGGAGCGCGAGCATCACGATCGTTGCGACCATCAGGAACATCATCATCGGCACGATCTGAGTGAAGTTGACGGTCACCGCACCCGCGACGATCACGGCGAAAGGGACCGCGACGAGTAAGTCGAAGACGTTGCTTCCGAGCACGTTGGACAGGCTCGATTGGCTCCGGCCCAACATCGATGCCCTGACGCTGATAAACGTGTCGGGCAAGGAAGTCGCCGCCGCTACGACGGTCATCCCCCAGAGGAACGTGGGTGTCTGAAGCGTATCTGCGAGCGTGATCGCGACTCGGAGGAGCAGCTCGACACCGATGAGAATCAGGACGACCATGATCGCGAGGATCGCCCACTCCCTGCCTGCGTTGATACCCTTCTGGCGTGGATGAGCGTCGCGTCCGTCCTTTACCTCCTCGTATTGCAGGAAGAGGTAGAGGCCATATAGGAGCAGCGGCATCACGGCCAGCAGTGGCGTGAACTCGCCCTCGATGATCTGCCGGCCACTCTCGGTTACAGGGGAGGGGAGTGGGTTGTCGTTGTAGATGACCGCGAGACCGAGGACCACCATCAACGACGCTACCGAGACCAGGTAGAACTGAGCCTCGCGGTACACGATTTCCTTGTTGGCGCGCAGCGGTGCTTTGCGGGCGAATACCGAAAACGCTGGAATGACGAGGATGTTGTAGATCGCCGACCCGATGATCGCCGACATACCCAACTCGAAGTCGTCGTGCACCGGGAACGCAAGGAGCGCCGTGGCCAACTCCGGCACGCTGGACGAAATCGCGAGGAGCACGGAGCCCTGGACGACCTCGGGGATGCCGTAGTGCAGGGAGAGCCGATGTGCCGACGTCTCGAGCCTGCCGCACGCCGGCCAGAGGACCACTGTGCCCAGCACCGTGGCGCCGAGGACGAAGAGGATCGTCATCCGGGAAGCTGTCTGGCCGACGGCCCTAGGGCAAGCTGCCGGAACGCCCTAGACCAAGGGAGCCTCGAACCAGCCCCAGAACACCACCATGATCACGGTCGCGGCCACTAGGCTCACGAGCATCACCGGGGTGCCCTTCCTGAACCACAGCCCCGGCGTGATCGCCAAGCTCGGATCGTTTTCCTCACGCGCCAAGCGCTCGGAAATCGTGACGATGAACACGTTGGCCGTCGAACCGATGTGCGTGCCATTGCCACCGAGTCCCACGCCCATCGCGAGCCCCCACCACATCGGCGTCACGTTGATCCCCTGCGTCTCCATACTGAGGATGATGGGGATCATCGCTACGGTAAACGGAATGTTGTCGATTGCCGCCGACAGAACGGCGGCGACCCACATCAGCACGATCGTGGCCACCAGCAGATCCTGTTGGGCGAAAGGCAGGATGAACTGACCCAAATATACAAGGAACTCACTGTGCTCTACGCCGCCGACCACCATGAAGAGGCCGATGAAGAAGATCAGCAGTGGGACCTCGAGATGCTCCACCGCGTGATCCATCAGCAGGTCCCGGGACGCGAACACCAGCGCGGTCATGCCGAGCGCCGCAACGAACCATGGCTCCCATCCCAAGCGTCCGTGAAGAATGAAGAGGACCACCATCGCAGCGAGGATGATCAAAGAGGCCCTCCAGAGCCTCGGGTCCTTGATCTCCCCCTTTTCATGGAAATCGCCGGCCGGCTCCACCGCCAACTCTTTGCGGAACAGGACCTTGAGAAATAGGAGAACTACGAGCCAAACCAAGGCGACCGGTGGCCCCATGCGGATCGCGAACTCGTTGAAGGAAATATCTGCGGCCGAGCCGATTAAGAGGTTCGGAGGATCGCCCACGAGCGTGCCGATGCCACCCGTATCGGAAAGCAGCGCGGCCGCCAGGAGATAAGGAATCGGATTGATCTTCTGCGCCTTCGCGATCAGGATGATCAACGGCCCGAAGATCACGACCGTCGTCACGTTGTCGAGCAACAGCGAAAGTACCGTCACACAGGTGCCCAGCAGCACCAGCATCAGGTAGAGTCGTCCTTTACTGAACGTAGCCAACTCGAACGCCAGCCAACCGAAACCCCCGGTCGGGATCATGATCGAGACGATGGTCATCATCGCCGCGAGCAGGAAGATCACGTTCCAGTCCACGGCCTCGACCGCTTCCTCCGGTGTGTAGAAGCCGTAGAACTGGCCCACAACCACCATCGCAAGGGAGCCCGCCGCGGCGACCTTCGACCTCTCCATCCCATGCAGTTGCTCGGTGAAGATGCCTATAAACGTCACCGCCAGAACGATCCCCGAGGCGATCATCGCTGGCGTTAGTATTAGCTGCTCCATCCCTGTGGTCTCCGCTGTGGTATCCGGACGTTGAGTCGATAGGTGTGCAAAGCCTCGGGCGGCGGCGCAGTGCGCGATCTCCAGCCTGATCGCCGCCCGAGGAACTGGGACCCGCTACACTTGAATGGGCGTCTCGAAGCCTTCCGGCTTCAAGGTCAAGACGGAGCAGTCGACGGCGTTCAGAATCTCTTCGGCCGTGTTTCCGATAAGCAGCCCGGGGACCCCGGCGCGCCCCACCGTGCCGATGACCACCAGGTCCGCTTCGATCTTCTCGACCAGGTCAGGAATGACGTCTCCGGCACGACCCTTGATGAGGTGGACGGTTCTCTTGGTGTACGGGTGGGGCTCCAGAAGGCGATCCAGCTCCGATTGGTGAGCGGCCTCCATACCTTCGACGATGCTGTCGACATCTGCTGTGTGAATCGAACGCCCCCTCAACTCTGTCTCGCCAGCTAGGCGCCAAACGTGCACGACGTGCAACTCACTCCCCTCTTCCGTGGCCAACGATGTGGCGAGCGCCGTGATCCGCTCGGCCAGCGACTCCGTGTCCGGCTCCGTCGGGTTCAGGTCCACCGCCGCAAGGATTTTACGGAAGTGCGGTTCGCTCGACGGTTTTACGATCCACACCGGACAAGGGCACTTTCGCATCAGCTTCTGGTCACCGGTGCCAAACAAGCGCTTCCACCTCCCCGGACGTCCTTCGGCGGCTTTCAGGACGAGATCATGGCCGTTGACGAGTACCGCCCGAATCACCGATACGGCCATGGTGCCCGTTTCCACTGCCACATCGACGGTCAGTTCCGGATGTTCTGAAAGAGCTTCCTGGCGTAGGGTTTCGAGCTCCTTTCGGCGCTCCTCGAGGCGGATCTCGTTGATCGCCTCGATCGCGGAACGATGCTCCTGGTCAGCTAACTGATAAGCCTCTGCATCGAGGGCGGCGAAGAGCGTGAGCTTCGCACCGTTGGCGCTGGCGCGGTTGGCTGCACGCGCACACACCGACTTCTCGCCCTCGCTGCCGTCCGCCACAAAAAGGATGCTCTTGAACCGTCGCACTTGGCTATCCGCCTTTACTTGTAGAGTGTGGACCCGGAAAGATGTTACGCTTCACCTAGGAGAGACAGGTATATATCGGGGCGCACTCACATGCGTCAAGCGGGCCTCGGCTCGATCCGCGATGTCGGTGGGGCGGTGGCGAGCTTGGACTCGGTCATAAGGGTAGATTCGGCCATACATGTGCGTATTCGATTCTCTACTTCCGACGACGGACCTGAGGGCTGAATGAGCGTTCTGAGGCTGGGAACCCGGGGCTCGCTCCTCGCCTTGACCCAGAGCAAATGGGTCGCGGCCGCACTGGAAACGAACGGTGGGCCCAGGGTCGAGGTCGAGGTCATCCGAACCGTCGGCGACGAACGGCTCGACCAGCCTCTGCACGAGATCAGCGGCCAGGGCCTCTTTACCCGGGAGCTCGACGAGGCGCTTCTGAATGAGCGCGTGCAGTTGGCCGTGCACTCGCTCAAGGACCTGCCCACCGTACTGCCCGAGGGCCTGTGCATTGCCGCCACGCCGCCCCGGGTCGACCCCCGAGACGTTCTCGTGGGGCCCGAGGGGAACCAGACCACTCTGGCCTCGCTGAAGAAGAATGCCGTGGTGGGTACCAGCTCTCTACGGCGGATCGCTCTGCTACAAGCTTTCCGGCGGGATGTGACCCCACGTACGATCCGTGGCAACGTCGATACGAGACTGCGGAAGCTCGATGAGGGAGAATTCGACGCCATCATCCTGGCTGCGGCCGGGCTCACCCGGCTCGGGCTCGCACGGCGTGCCAGTGAATGGCTGGAGCGGACGGCGTGGCTGCCGGCGCCGGGGCAAGGCGCCCTCGCCATCGTGACCAGGACCGAGGACGGCGACACCAGGCAGTTGGTCGGAGCCCTGAACGATCCGGAGTCGTCCGCCGCGGTCGTGGCCGAACGCATGTTCCTCGAAGCCCTGGGCGGCGGGTGCCAGGTGCCGATCGGGGCGCTGGGCGTTCCGTACGACCAGAAGCTGCGTTTGTGGGGGCTCGTGACGAGTCCCGACGGGAGGCGTGTGGTGCGGGGCGACCTCACGGGAGACCTCGCCGATCCCCGGGCGCTCGGCCGCGAGCTGGCGGACCAGCTTCGGGATCGTGGAGCCGGGGCGATCCTGGCGGAGCTGGGCGAATGAGGATTCTGTCGAAGGAGGCGCTCCTGGCCCGTTTCGGCCCACCACGCGACCAGAAGTTGGTGTTCACCAACGGTTGCTTCGACCTTCTCCACCGGGGACATGTCGAGTACCTGGCGCAGGCGAGGGCCCTGGGCGACTTGCTCGTGGTCGGCTTGAACTCGGATGATTCGGTGCGGCGACTCAAGGGCGCCGGGCGACCGTTGGTGGCCGAGGGGGATCGTGCCGCGGTGCTCGCGGGCCTGAGGAGCGTGGATGCCGTTATTCTGTTCGATGAAGACACGCCGCTGGAACTGATCGGCGCGTTGCTCCCAGACGTACTGGTCAAGGGAGGCGATTATGATCCGGATGGCATCGTCGGCCGGGAGGTGGTGGAGGAGGCCGGCGGCGAGGTCCACGTGCTTCCCTTCGTCGAGAACTACTCGACCACGGACATCTTGAACCGTCTAAAGGACATACCATGAAGGGGCCAGCCCATGAAGCGGACCAGGCCAGAAGCGGACCAGACGAAGAAGTGGACCAGTCCATGAGGAGGACCAGACCGTGAGCCGAGCGGACGGACGTTCCGCGGGGCAGCTCAGAACCCTGAACCTCGCGCTCGACTCGGCGCCCTACGCCGAGGGATCCTGCCTCATCAGCGCCGGACAGACACGGGTCCTGTGCACGGCATCGGTGCAGGAGGGCGTTCCCGGATGGCGGGAGAAGAGCGGCGCCGGCTGGGTGACCGCGGAATACGGTATGCTTCCCCGTGCAACCCACACGAGGTCCGGCCGGGAGCGGGGCAGGGTCGGCGGCCGTACGCAGGAGATCCAACGGCTGATCGGCCGATCGCTTCGCTCAGTGGTCGATCTCGAGGCATTGGGGGCCCGAACCGTCATCGTCGACTGCGACGTTCTCCAGGCCGACGGAGGTACCCGGACCGCTTCGATCACAGGCGCTTCCACCGCCCTGTGGAGCGCGTTCGACGGGCTGGTGAAGGAAGGCATGATCGAACGGAACCCGATGCGTGAGATGGTGGCCGCGGTGAGCGTGGGAATCGTGGATGGCGAGCCCGTGCTCGACCTCGATTACCCGGAGGACTCCACGGCACAGGTCGACATGAACGTCGTGGCCACGGAGGCGAGGCTCTTCATCGAGGTGCAGGGCACGGCGGAGGGCCATCCCTTCAGGCGGGACGAGCTGGACGAACTCCTCGAGCTCGCCAGCGAGGGGATCGGCACCCTGGTCAGGGCTCAGAAGACCGCGCTCGGGATCTAGAAAGCGGTTGAGGGAGGAGAGCGGGTGATGGACCTCGTGTTGGCGACTCGGAGCACACACAAGATGCAGGAGATCCGGAAAATCCTCGGGACGGTCCCCAACCTTCGGGTGCTGGACCTGACCGAGGCCGGCGTGCTGTACGCTGCCGCCGAAGAGGACCTGGAGCCCCACGATACGTTCGAAGAAAACGCCGCCTCCAAGGCCGCATATTTTCAGAGGCTCACCGGCCTCCCGACGGTGGCCGACGATTCCGGAATCGAGATCGACCTACTCGGCGGCGCTCCCGGCGTCCGATCCAAACGGTTCGCGCCGGACCGAGGCCTCGAGGGTGTCGCTCTGGATCAGGCCAACAACGAGCATCTTCTCGCGTTGCTGGGGGACGCTCCCCTCGCCGAGCGCACGGCGCGATACGTATGCGTTGCCGTGCTGGACCGGGGAGATCCGGACGACGTGACGATCGTGCGAGGCGAGGCGCCTGGTCGAATCTTGAACGCCCCGCGGGGCTCCGGGGGCTTTGGATACGATCCTCTCTTTCTGGATGACGAGTTGGGGCAGACCTTCGCCGAGATCGCGCCGGAGGAGAAGAACGCACGGAGTCACCGGGGGAAGGCGTTCCGGGCCCTGGCAGCGCTGTTGGTCTGATGGCGACTCCAGCCACGACCCCGCGTGACATCAGCCCCACGGAAGATGGTGCTGCGCTCCGAATCGAGTGGGAGGACGGACACGAATCGGTCTACCTGCCGTTCGATCTCCGGATGTCGTGCCCGTGCGCCGGCTGTGTGGATGAGGTCTCGGGCCGGCGCACGCTCACCGAGGCCATGGTGCAGCCGGGTGTGTATCCCACGGCCATCGAATACGTCGGGCGGTATGCGCTACAGTTCAAGTGGAGTGATGGGCACGACACGGGGCTGTATTCCTACGACCTCTTGAGGGGGCTGTGTCGTTGCGAGGAGTGCCGGAGCACGCCCTGAGCGTCGCATCCCCAATGCATCCGTCGCCTCGGCGCTCTCGGTGGCTCGCGAACTCTTGGAGCACCACCATAGATTGAGCGGAGCGAAGGGAGCTTGAGCCGACCACACCAGAGGCTTTCGAGCCCGAGGGGGAAGACTGATCGTCGTTACCGGTGGTGCCGGCTTCATCGGGTCGAATCTCATCGCGGAGCTCGAGGGCCGCGGTGAGACAGAAGTCATCGTCTGTGATCGGCTTCGGCACGCGGACAAGTGGCAAAACATCTGTAAGCGCGAGCCGGCGGCGCTCGTCTTCCCCGAGCAGCTTCCCGAGTTCCTGGAACGGAACGCGTCCAGGGTCCGGGCGATTTTTCACATGGGTGCCATCTCTTCGACGCTGGAGACCGACGCCGACCTCATCGTCCAGACGAACGTCCACCTGTCGGCGGATCTCTGGCGGTGGTGCGCCGAAATGGAAGTGCCCTTCATCTACGCATCGTCGGCCGCCAGCTACGGCGATGGCTCGGCGGGGTTCGACGACGACGGCTCGATCGAGGGGCTCTCACGTTTACGCCCTTTGAATCCGTATGGGTGGAGTAAACACGTCTTCGACCGCAGGGTGGCGCGGTGGGTGGCGGAGGGGGCCCCGACCCCGCCCCAGTGGGTGGGCCTCAAGCTCTTCAATGTCTACGGGCCCAATGAGTACCATAAGGGTCCCATGCAGAGCATCGTGTCGAAATCCTTCCCGGCGGCTTTGGCCGGCGACCCGGTCACCCTCTTTCGCTCACACGACGCCAACTATGCCGACGGCGGGCAGATGCGGGATTTCGTGTACGTGCAGGACTGCGTATCGGTGATGCTCTGGTTGCTCGACCACCCGGAGGTTTCGGGGCTCTTCAACCTCGGTACGGGAAAAGCACGCTCGTTCTTGGACTTGATCGGAGCCATGTTCGCCGCGCTGAACAAGGAGCCCCAGATCGAGTGGATCGACACACCGGAGGACATTCGGGACCGCTACCAGTACTTCACTGAAGCCGAGATGGGTCGCCTGAGAACGGCCGGCTATCACACGGAGTTCATGTCCGTCGAGGATGGTGTCGGAGCGTACGTGAGGCTGTTCTTGGCGACGGACGACCCTTATCGCTAGCCGTACCTGGCGCTGGTTGTGCTCATCGATGGTCGTCCCTCACCGCATCGCCATGTCGACCCCTCGCGGTCTTCAGCGTGACTCCGCCGCCAACTCTCGTGCCTGTCGCCTCAGGCGCGCGTCCTCCGGAAAGCGGGCGAGTCCTTGCTGGGCCGCCTCGCGCGCTCGATCCGGCTGATCGAGTTGTATATGACTCTGCGTCAAGTAGACGTCGCGCGCCGGATCGGTGGGGGGCAGGCTGGACACGATGACCAACGCCTCCTCCGACCTGCCGGTCAGTAGAAGTCCCCGTACGAAGTCGAGCTGGAGGCCCAGCTCGTTGGGGTTGACCCCCACGGCCTGCCTCAGCCATTCGACACCCTGGGCTTGATCCCCCGCGTCGATCAAGCGCATGCCCATCCACCACTGAGCTCGATAGGCCTCGGGATG
>JBDHFN010000091.1:0-11300 GCA_039590375.1 Gemmatimonadota bacterium | reverse complement strand
GCCATCTCCTCGTTCCGGGACACCTCCTCCTGGAGCCAAGGGGACCCGGCGTAGGTGATGAAGAACTTGGAGTACTGCCCGGTGAAGTCCTCATGATGAAGATGCAGCCACTCGTACTCGTCCAGTCCGCCCCGGATGACGTCGTCGTCCCAAATCGTCTCGTAGGGAATCTGCGCGTACTCGAGCGCCATCGTGACGGCGTCGTCCCAGGGGGTGCTGTTGGGAGGCGTATAGATCGCCACCTTGGGCGCCTTCTCCAGGACGACGGTCTCCATGTTCGAATCGGCGATCACTGCCCGGATTCCGGCGACGTCGGCTCCACTCACGGGCTCGACGGTGATGCCCCGCAGGGCAGCTTGGCGCCGAAGGCCCTCCATGTCGGGCAACAGGAAGGATCCGCCGCGGTAGTTGAGTAGCCACTCCGCCTCTCCGTACTGGTCGAGGGACCAATACGTGAGGCCGTACGCCTTGAGATGGTTTTCCTGCGCGCGATCCATGGGGACGAGCAACGACTGAGCGACTCCGGGTGACGGCCAAGCCAAGAGCGTCATGACCGACACGACCCAAGACATCCTCATGAGTCGGGCCCCCTTTGGATCCGCTGCAGCTCTCGGCGGGCTGTCGGCACGATGGCGCTGTTGGGCTGGCCCAGGATGAGGTCCTCCAGCAGCCGAATCGCCTCGGCCACGCCGGCCGGCGTGGCTGCTTTGAAACGGGCGAGCTCGAGCGTGGCCTCCGGTACCTGCGCAGAGTACGAGTGGTCTCGGATGATCCGCTCCCTGAAGTCGGCCGCCTTTTCCGGCACGCGCCCCTCATCGGCGATCCGGGCACCCATCGCGAGCAGCGACGACCTCTCGTCCCGAGGAGCGGCATCGACGGCGGCCTCCAACTCGGACAGCGCCTCATCGGTGCGGCCATGGTGCGCCAGGACGGCGCCACGAATGAATGCGGCGAGGGGTTCTCCTTCGAGCCGGTCGAGCACATCGAGGAGCGCGATCACTTCCGTAGCCGCGGCGGCGGACACGCCGGGGAGGGCCGCCTGGAGCGCTTCCCGGCCTGGTGCGACCTCGCCCGCAGACAGGTGGAGGTAGCCGCGTTCGAGGGCGCTCCTGGGGCCGACCACGCCCGCTAGCAGCGAGCGCGCGCCCTCCTGATCCCCGTCGGCGTCGAGCTGCACGGCCAGGGTGACCGCCAACTCATCCAGTTGAGGCGCATCCGGGAACTCCCCACCAAACGCCTCCAGCGATTCCCTCATGTCGGCTTCGCCCCATGCGATCCCGAGCCGGATGATCTCGGCGAGCGCTTGTTGCCGGTCGGGGCTACCCTCGGGGAGATCGTCGGCAATCGCCTGCTGGGCCTCCAGGGCCCGGACCGTGTCCCCAATCTCGAGAGCCATGGCCGTGATCCGCTGATCCAACGCCCGGATTTCCACACCCTCGCCGGCGCCGTCCCGGAGGACCTCGTAGGCCCAAAGCGCCACGCCCGTGGCGGCAACCTCCTGAGCCTGTCGTGCGAGGGCCGTCAGAAAGCCCCGGCGCGCGCGGTCCTCCAAGCTCTCCAGAGCGGCCTCAGCCAGGCTCCTCGCCTCCGCAAAGGCCCCGGCCTCGAGAGCGATGCGGGCACCGGCCCGAAGACGAGCCGCGGTCGTGGGCGGATTCCGTAATTGCTCGAGAAGCGGAAGCACGAGTCTTTCCCGGTCCTCCTCGATCTCCCCCACCCGTCGCATCACGGCCGACACCGAGGATCCGTCGTCTCCCAGGACCGCACCCCACTCCAGAACCGCCTCGTCCATGCGACCAAGATCCTTCAAGAGATCGCCCATCTCCATGGCGAAAAGAGACGGCTGCCCGAGATCGTCTCTGCCCCGCTGCAGGATGGAGAGGGCTTGCTCGGAACCGAAGACCCGAGCGAACACAGCGCCCACTTCACGATAGGGCTCGGGGGAGGATCGCCCGCTGTCCATCCAACTCTCGGCCGCGTCCCGAAGCCCGTGCTCGTCCTCGAGCTCCGTGAGCACTCGAAGCTGGACCAGCCTCGGGCTCGAAGTGTTCGGCTCGATCTCAGCGTATCGCTCGGCGAAGGGCAGGACCTCACGAACGCGGTTCTGGGTCCGAAGAACGCGCTCGAGAGCGAACAATCCGCCCGTGGACGTGGGTCGCTGGTCCAAGAGGCTCCGCAGGGTTTCCTCGGCAACCGATAAGTCGCCCGAAGACTCGGCGGTGGACGCCGAGCGCAGCAGACGGTTCTCCAACAACGGGTCGTCTTCCTGTGCATGGAGCGCGACGGGTCCTAGAAGGGCCAGGCAGAGGACGCTTGCACTCCATCTCCACACGGCGATTCTCACCGGGTCGCGCCTTGCGGTCCACCCCGGCGCTCCGCCCGATTGAGCCGCTCGAAATACTCCAGCACCATCTGTCGTTGAGCCGGGGCGAGCCGCTGCAGTTCCTCCGCCGAGGGAAGCTCAAAGCGCAATGCCCCCATATTCTCGGGCGAGAGCACTTCGACCTCACCCCGCTCGAACTCGCCGGGCGCGGAGGACTCGCGCTCGTCCGAGAATTCCTCCTTTTCCAAGCTTCGGCCCGCGTCCAAAAGCCGGTGGAAGAGTCTCTCTTGTCGCTGAAGCGTCTCCACGTCGAGGGTCTCTCCCGCGAGCCGCTCGGCGAGTGCCCGCGCCTCCTGGGCCAGCGCCTGGAGATCGCCCAGGGGTTGAGCCTGGTCCGGCGGCCGATCCGCGAGTTCACTGAGCTGTCCGGCGATCGTCTCCTGGGCCTGGGCCGCCTCTCGGAGTTGGTTCGCCCGCGCTTGCTGCCCGAGGTTCATGGGAGTGATTTGGCCAGTGCGTTGATTCACGGAGCCCTGTTGCTGGGCAATCTGCTGAATCTGCTCTGTGACCTCTTCTCCCGACTGCCCCTGAGGCCCGCGCCCCGGGACCTTGGCTGCCGACGCCGCCATCATGGCGGCCTGATTGAGCGCCGCGACCGCCTGCTCCGCAGCGCTGGCCGGAGAGGGCGTGTCTCCCCGCTGACCCTCCAAGGCGTCGAGGGTCTGCTGGATGGCCTCCATCGCCTGGCCCATTTGGCCGGCGACTTCATTGCTGCCCTGGCCCGAAGACATCTGGCCCGAAAGCTGGTCCGCCATGTTTCGGACCCCTTGGAGCAGCGCCGCTTCATCGCTGCGCATCTCTGCGAGCTCCTCTGGACTCGCACCCCGCATCCGCTCCTGGAGGGCCGTCTGCTCGCGAGCGAGTGACAACGCATCCGTGGCCGTCTGCTCGAGGGCTTCCTGACCGGCTTGCGCGTTCTCCTGAGCCATCTGTTGCTGTCCCTGCTGAAGCTGTTGGGACATTTGATCCATCGCGTCGGCTGCTTGCTGGGCGTTTTCGGACGCCTCCTGAGGTTCGCCGTTCCGTGCCTGTCGGGCGGCCTCGGACATCGACTGCTGCGCCTGTTGGCCCTGGTTCTGCGCCTGCTCCACCGCGTCACGCGCCTGCTCTTCTCCCGCCTCCGCCAACCGCTCCTGCAACTCGTCGAGCGATTGGTCCAACTCTTGAGCACGGGCCTCCAACGCCTCCTGCTGCTCGGCCCTGAGCTCGGGCGAGTCCCCCTCCTTCATCGCGTCGGCAAGAGCCTGTTCTTGTTGGGCCAGCTCTTCCGCCTCCGCGGCGGTCGCCCGGAAGTCCTGCTCCATCGCGGCCCGCTCGAACTGCTCGATGGCCTCTTCCAGCCGATCTCGGAGGGCTTCCTGGTCCCCCGCCAACTCCCTGAGTGCCTCCTCGGCGTCGTCGCCGGTCATTTCCTCGACCTGCTCCGCGAGATCCTTGAGACGCTCCTCGAGACTCTCCGACGCCAACTCATCCAGAAGTCTCTGGAGTTCCCGCAGCTCCTCCTGAAGCTCGGGATCGGCGAGACCCGTTTCTTCCAGATCGCGATTGAGCTCGGCCAACTCCATTTCGAGGGAATCCAGCGCGGCCAGAAGAGCCTCCTGGGCCTCCAGAGCCTCCCGCACGTCCTCTTGTTGGTCGAAGTCCAGGCGCTCCTCACCGTCCTCTGTCTGGTTCTGATTCTCGGGGTCGCGCTGATTGGAGAGCTCACGCTCGAGCTCCTGCGTCTCCAAGGCGCGCTCGTCGGCCTGGTTCGCCAGCTGCTCCACACCCCGTGCCGCGTCATCCAGACGCTCCTGCGCTTCGCGCCGCAGGTCGGCGGCGGTGGGCGGTCTGAGCACGTACTCGCGTGTCTCACTCACATTGGGAATCGGCGCGTTGTCCACTGCCCTCACGAAGTACCGGACGGTGTCGCCCGGAAGAAGCTCCCAACTCGTGAGGTCGATGACCGGCCTGAGCAACGCTCCGCGCGTACCCCCGACGGTCATCGCCTGCTCGACGGGAGCCATCCGGTCCCCGAACGCGGTCACCCGATAGACCACCAGCTCCAGATGGTCCAAGCCGTAGTCGTCGGCCGCCTCGAGAACGAGGGGCTGTCTGAGAGAGACCGGGAGCAGCGTGTCTCGCCCGGGGAGTAGCACGGAGATGTCCGGAGCGGAATCGGGCACCATGGTGAGTCCCAGGGGCGGCGGGAGGATTTCCGCCGGCTCGCCGTCGACACCTATGAACCGCCACTCGTACAGACCGCTCGCCCGTGGCGTCCATCGCCCTTCGAAGCTGCGGCCATTCACGGTGAGTTCTGTGGAGGTCCCTGCCTCTGCCTCGCCTTCGAGACGCTCCAACCCGGCGGAAAGAAGGGGACGACTGGCCTGCCCGTCGAAGGAGAACACGCTCCCCACGGGGATTTGGAGCGGGGGCACCACGACGCCGTATTCCTCGGGCGAACGGCCCGTGTGCGGCGGGAAGGCGATCCTCACCACCACGTCGCTCACCAGGAGCGGATCCACCGGCCGAAGCTCGTACCGAAGCGACATCGCTCCATCGGGAGCCTCCACCCAATAGGAGGTTCGAGCCGTGACGTTCTGGAGCACGAACGATCCGCGGTCTCCGTCGAGATCGATCGTCTCCTCGAGCGCGACGTCGCCTGCGGCCTGCCAGTGCACGGTCACGGTCGTCCTTCCGGGTGCGGACACTTCCATCGGCACATCGGAGCCCCGTGGGACTTCGACCGTTCCGGGAGTCACCACGAGCGCCGGAAGGATCGGTCCCGCCATCAGCTCGAACGGCCTCGCCAGCCCCGCCCACGCCATGAGGGATCTCCCGGGCGCCACCACCGTCAGGACAATAACGAGCGGCATCAGGAGTACGAGTCCCAGGACCCCGCGCCGCCTCCACCGTCCCACCTCGTGGGTCATCCGTCCCGCGAGGTCCCGGCGCTCACCGCGAAGCCGACCGAGTGCGTTCTGCGCGGCCCGGTCGGCGAGATCCGACGACACGCCGGGTGGAAGTGCTCTGGCCAACTCCAGGGATCCCCTGAGGACCCCCGGTGCCATGCCGACCTCGCGCTCGATGCTGCTCGCGACGTTCGGCTCACGGAGCCATTTCTCGGCCAACCTCCGATGCACCAACCAGGCGCACGCGCACAGTCCCACGATCAGGGCGTCGATGAGTAGCGGTGCGAGCGTTCCCTGTCGCCAACCCTCCGGAGCCATGGCGAACCAAGCGAGAACCAGCGCGCCGGTCAGAGCGGCACCGAGCCACAGACCGAGCGCCAAGCGAGCCCTCCCGAGCAGGTGCGCCCTGACACCCTCGACGATCCGAACGATACCTGCCGGTGCCGGGCTCATGGGACCATCTGGCTGAGGACGTAGAGATAGAGGTTCACACCCATGCGGAGGGCCGCCTCGCGAATATCTGGCGCGTCATCGTGAACGTCGGGGTCCTCCCAGCCATCACCGAGGTCGGACTCGTACGTGTAGAAGACGACCAGCCTTCCCCCGTGGAAGACGCCGAACGCCTGGGGCGGCGCTCCATCGTGTTCGTGGATCTTGGGCAATCCCTCCGGAAAGTCGTACATCATCCGGAAGACGGCTTGGTCCGGTGGAATTTCGGCGAGCTCGTATTCGGGGAAGATCAGTGCGATCTCTTCGCGGAACGACTCGTCCATCCCGTAGTTGTCGTCGGCGTGGAGAAAGCCACCGGCCAGGAGATACTCACGAAGGGCCGTCCGCTCCTGGGGCGAAAAACGCACGTTGCCGTGCCCGGTCATGTACAGATAGGGATGGTCCTTCAGCGACGGATCCAGAGGGCGAACCGTCTGTGGCTGAGCCGACACCGGCAAGCCCGTTCGTTCTCGAATGGCCGTGAGAAGATTCGGCAGAGACGACGGGTTCGCGTACCAGTCGCCGCCACCCTCGTATTGCAGCCGGGTAATGGTGAGCACCGAGTCGGGCTGCACGTCGAGGATGACAAGGGGATGCGTGGCCGGTTGCGTGGCCGGGCCGGCATAAGGCACGCCGGCCGACGTAAGGGCCGCTAGAAGAAGCGCGAGCATTACAACGGTATCCCCCGTCCTGCCTGCAGTCCGCCAGCGATCGCTTCCTTCAACGCGACTCCTCTGAATCGTCCTCGAGCGAGTGGACGACTTCGTATGCTGTGTTCTTGGCAATTCCTAGGCGGGACGACACTTCTCGCGCAGCCCGGCTCGGGGTGAGGCCCTCATCGAGAAGAGCCCGCGCCAACGCTCGGGCGGCCGCCTCGTCGACACGTTCCCCTTCCTCAGCCGGGGACCGCGGGGAGACCACTACGGTCACTTCTCCCCGCGCCTTGTTCTCCGCGTAGTAGCGTGCGGCCTCCGCCATTGTTCCCCTTTGAAATTCTTCATGAATCTTGGTCATTTCACGTGCCACGACAACCTGACGATCATCGGCTACGAGCCCCACGAGATCCTTCAGCAGGGCGGCCAGCCGTTCTGGTGACTCGAACACGACTGACGTCTCCGCGGCGATCGCGATCTGGTGGAGCATCGCCTGCCTTGGCTTGCCCTTTCTGGGGACGAACCCGTGGAACGTGAAGGGGACGGTGGAAAAGCCGGCCCCCATGAGGGCCGTCAGGATCGCCGACGGGCCGGGAACGGGGACCACGACGTGTCCCGCGTCCAACACGGCCCGCACGACCCGCTCGCCCGGATCCGACAGCAGCGGCGTCCCGGCATCCGACACCAGGGCCAGGTCGTCCCCGGCATCCAAGCGCGCCACCACCCGCGGGATCCGGGAGGCTTCGTTGTGTTCGTGAAGCGAGGTCAGCGAGGTGCCGAGCTCATAGCGGGAGAGAAGCTTACGCGTTCGACGCGTGTCCTCGGCCAAAATACCGTCGACGGCCCCGAGGATTTCGATCGAACGGGCGGAGGCGTCGGAGAGGTTTCCGATCGGTGTGGCAACGACGTACAGGGTGCTCATGCGGGCAGTATAGCACGTGACCCGATTCAGGGCCCTCGAAGCGGGTCAGGGCCCTGGGCTGCTTCCCTACATGTGCTCCTTGATCTTCGCCTCCAGCGTCGGGCGCGGCACCGCCCCGACCACGGTGTCCACGTGCTCGCCGTCCTTGAAGAACAGCACGCTCGGGATCGAACGGACGGCGAAACGGATGGTCACGTTGGGATTGTGATCGACGTCCAGCTTTCCGACCGTAACGCCCTCGTCGCGGTACTCGTCCGCCAACGCCTCTACAATCGGCGCCACCATGCGGCAGGGCCCGCACCACTCGGCCCAGAAATCGATCATCGTGAGGCCCGTGGACCCTTCGATGGTCTCCGCAAAATTCTGATCCGTGATTTCCATGATATTTCCGTTCACACCCATCACTCGATCTCCTTGTACCTTCAACGGGTCGGACCTACCATCCGGCCCAGGTTTGTCCACTCCTACCGTACTGATCCATGAACGGTTTTCCGCTCGACCACGTCGGCATCGCAGTTCCGTCCATTCAAGAGTCCGCGGCGACACTCGAACCCGTCACCGGGGCCACTTGTTCCAGCGTCGAACAACTGCCGGGAGACGACGTCAACGTCGCCTTCGTCGGGTCCATCGAACTCATCGAGCCGAGATCCAGCTCCGGCCCCGTCGCACGCTTCCTCGCCAAGCGCGGACCCGGCATTCACCACATCGCCTACCGGGTGCCCGACCTTCGCTCGGCCCTTCAGGATCTGAATACTCGAGGGTTCCAACTCATTGACAAAGAGCCCCGGCCCGGCGCCCGAGGTCACTTGGTGGCCTTCATTCATCCCAAATCAACCGGGGGGACCCTGATCGAGCTGGTACAGCACGGGCCCTGAAGCCCAGAGAGCTCTGCCTACACCACTTCCGTGATCTTTACCAACTCGATCACATTGATCAGCCACCGATTGGGCGACTCCAGCACAACGGTAAAGCCGACGTCCTCCACCGTCGTCCTGCCCCCGGGTAGCGCCAGATCCACACCGATCCGGCTGCTCCGACTCGCCGCTCCCGGCACGGATCGCTCCGAGACGATCTCGTAGTCGTCGTGCTGGAGGATTTCGGCGATCAGATCCATTCGCAGCTCGATCTCCTCCTGGGTGCCCGTGTCCAGGATGGGTCCATCGTCGGTTCCGAACAGACGCGCCATGGTCTCGAGATCCCGAGTATTGGCGGCCTGCAGAAACCGCTCCACCGTCAGAACCGGGCCGACCGGTAAGACGGACTGATTCACCACCGTCTGACTGGTGCACGCACCGGCCGACATGAGCAGAACGGACAACATCGACAGACGTTTCACCGGCCGGACTCCGGATACGAGGTAGCTTCGGGGCGCTCGAATGCTAACGCCCACGAGCTTATCCGAGCGGGACGAGAGCGTCAAGCGGGTTGCAGAAATCCTTCTTCCACTTCCTCGTGTGTGTGCTCGAACGCCACCTGCAGCTCGTCGCCCGGCACCAATGACACCCGAATCGTCGAGCCCTCCTCCACCTCTTCTTCGAGGAGATACATGGCCAGCGGGTCTTGGATTCGCCGTTGGATTACACGCTTGAGCGGGCGCGCACCGAACGCCGGATCGAAGCCCTCGTGGGCCAGGGCGTCCTTGACGTCTTCCTCAACCGAGAGACCCATACCCAACTCAGTGACCAACTCCTCCACTCGCCGAAGCTGTAGCTCCACGATGATCCGCAAACTCTCCGTCGAGAGAGGCGAGTAGACGATCACGTCGTCGACACGGTTCAGGAACTCGGGACGGAAATGACCCTGGAGGGTCTGCTTCACCGCAGCGACCGTAGAGTCCCACTCGGTCGCCCCCAGCCCCTCCAGAATGGTCTGGCTCCCCAGATTGGAGGTCATGATGATCACCGTGCTGCGGAAGTCGACCGTCCGCCCTTGTGAATCCGTGAGGCGCCCGTCGTCCAGAATCTGCAGCAGCACGTTGAACACGTCCGGATGCGCCTTCTCGATCTCGTCGAAGAGGATCACCGAGTGCGGCCGACGGCGGACGGCCTCCGTGAGCTGGCCTCCCTCCTCGAATCCGATGTAGCCCGGGGGCGCTCCGATCAGGCGCGCCACCGCGTGCTTCTCCATGTATTCCGACATGTCGATACGGACCATCGCACGCTCGTCGTCGAAAAGGAACTCGGCGAGTGCGCGCGCCGTTTCGGTTTTTCCGACACCCGTGGGTCCGAGGAAGATGAATGAACCGACCGGACGGTCCGGGTCCTGAAGCCCTGCGCGGGCCCGCCGGACCGCGTTCGACACCGACAGGATCGCCTCCGGCTGTCCAACCACCCGTTCGCCGAGCAGATGCTCCAGTTGGCGCAAGCGCTCCCGCTCGGCCTCCATCAACCGGGAGACCGGAATGCCGGTCCACTCGGCCACGACCCCCGCGATGTCATCCGCATCGACCTCCTCCTTGAGGAACTTGCCCTCTCGCTGGAGTTCCGCGAGACGCTCCTCGGCGACCCCGGCCGCTTGCTCGGTGCCCGGAATCTCCGAGTACTGGACCTCGGCGGCACGCTCCAGATTACCGGTGCGTGCGGCACGCTCGGCTTCCACGCGAAGCTCGTCGAGGCGCTCTTTCAGCCCCTGTAGCCTCTCGATGGCTTCCTTCTCGGATTGCCAGCGCGCCTTCATGCCCCCACTGCGTTCCTTGAGGTCCGCCAGCTCGGCCTCCACGCCGGCCAGGCGGTCCTGCGCGCTCTTTTCGACCTCGCCGCTGAGCGCCTGCTTCTCGATTTCGAGCTGCGTGATGCGGCGCTCCACCTCGTCGATTTCCTGCGGCATGGAGTCGATTTCGATACGGAGCCTGCTCCCGGCCTCATCGATGAGGTCGATCGCCTTGTCCGGCAGGAAGCGGCCACCGATGTAGCGGTCCGAGAGCTTCGCGGCCGCTACGATCGCGTCGTCCGTGATCCGAACCCCGTGATGAACCTCGTAGCGCTCCTTGAGCCCGCGGAGAATCGCCACCGTGTCGTCGACCGAGGGTGGGGCGACGTAAACGGGCTGGAAGCGGCGCTCGAGCGCGGCGTCCTTCTCGACGTGCTTGCGGTACTCACTCAGCGTGGTGGCCCCCACGACCCGCAACTCACCACGGGCCAGGGCGGGCTTCAGCATGTTTCCGGCGTCGACAGCACCCTCGGCGCCCCCCGCTCCGACGAGCGTGTGGAGCTCGTCGATGAAGATGATGAAACGCCCTTCCGCCTCGATGACCTCTTTGAGAACGGCCTTCATACGCTCCTCGAACTCCCCGCGGTACTTGGCGCCCGCGACCATTGCGGAGATGTCGAGCGCGAGCAGGCGCTTGTCCGCGAGAGTGGTCGGCACGTCGCCATCCACGATTCGCTGAGCAAGGCCCTCGGCAATGGCCGTCTTCCCGACGCCGGGCTCCCCGATCAGGACCGGGTTGTTCTTGGTGCGACGCGCGAGGACCTTCATGACCCGCCGGACCTCCTCGTCACGACCGATCACGGGATCGAGCTTGCCCTGGCGGGCCAGTGCGGTCAGATCCCTGCTGTAGCGTTCGAGGGCCTGGTACTTGTCCTCGGGATTCTGGTCGGTGACACGGTGTCCACCGCGCACAGCGCTCAGGGCTTCCAGCACCCGTTCCTGCGTAACACCCGCCGCTCTGAGCGCCTCGCCGGCCTCACCGTCCTCCATCGAGAGACCGAGGAGGAGGTGCTCGGTAGAGACATACTCGTCGCCCAACTCCTGAGCCTGTTTCTCGGCCTCGACCAGCACATTGTTGAGGTCCCTGCTGAGCGTCGGATCCGAGCCTCCGGAGACCCGAGCGCGAGCGTCGAGCACCGACTCGAGCTGTTCGCGCACGCCGGGCACCGCGGCACCGAGCTTCTGGAGCACGGGCAGAACGATCCCTTCTTCCTGGTGGAGGAGAACATGGAGCAAGTGAGCACCATCGATCT
>JBDHFN010000090.1:0-17160 GCA_039590375.1 Gemmatimonadota bacterium | reverse complement strand
GGTGGGCGCTCTTGCGTTAAAATTCCTGTCACCACTGACGCGTTACGCTTACACGCCCCCCCTGTCATATAATTCAGGCTCTCACGTCACTCATCTCTGAGCATGGACCAGCAGCGTTTGGATGAGCTCATCCCAACTGACGCCCGAGGAGCTGGAGGTCCAGCTCGAGCAGTTGCATGAAGACAGCTTCGGCTGGGCGTTGAGCTGCTGTGGATGGGACGAGGCGGACGCGGAGGATGTTCTGCAGACGACGTATCTGAAGGTGGTGTCGGGGAGCGCGCGCTTCGGGGGGAAGTCGGCGTTCAAGACTTGGCTTTTCGGGGTCATCCGGCAGACGGCTCGGGAGCATATACGGCGGGCGCTGTCTCACCGGGAAAAGGCCGAGAGACTGGAACAGGAGATGGCGTCTGGAGATAGAGCTGTGGCGCACCCGGACGATCGGGTGGAGCGCTCGGAGACCAGTGGGGCGCTGCTCGACGCCATGGCGGCGCTGGCGCCGAAGCAGCGTGAGGTGCTGCACCTGGTGTTCTACCAGGACCTTACGGTGCGCGAGGCGAGCGAGGTAATGGGGGTATCCCTGGGCACGGCCCGGGTGCATTATGACCGAGGAAAGAAGAAGCTGAAGGCCCTTCTCTCCGATGAGGCAGTAGGCGGAGGATCTCCGTGATGGACAGACATGAGGATGAGCTGCCGAGGGACGATGAGCAGCTGGACGACCGGCTGAGGGAGGAGTTCGGGCGACTCCGGTCCGAGACGGAGGGGTCCGCACGCGTACCCGACTTCCGGGCGATGCTCGAGCAGGCGAAGGTGGATGCTGCGACTCCCGACCTCCAACTCGTGCAGGGTGGACAGTCCGACGCGACAGAGCGACGCAGGCGGGTGGTGCGGATCGGTGGCTGGGCCTCGGCTGCGCTTGCGGCGGCCATCGCCGGGGTCCTGCTGATGGGTGGCCCGTCGGATGCCGATCAGGAGTTCGAGCGTCTGGTGGCGGCCTATTCGGCGGACGTGTCGTCCGGGGCTTGGCAGTCGCCTACTTCTGGGCTCCTGAACGTCCCGGGCATGAACCTCACCCGCTCGGTGCCGTCGCTCGGCGGCGCGATTCGGGGGCTCGATCCGGACCAACTCCCGAACGGGCCCGATTCCGAGACGAGGGACTTATGAGGCGATCGAGCGCTGGGCTACCGAGTGCTGGACAATGGCGCGCTGGACTACCGAGTGCCGGACTCCGGCACGCTGGGCTCCTGATCGCGCTCGTGGTGTGCTCGGGCGCCTGGGCGACCCCCGTGCTCGCGCAGCAGGAGCCGGCGGTCGCGGAAGATCCGCTGTTTTCGACGCTCTTTCCGCCGGAGCTGATCATGCAGCACCGGCGCGCGATCGGGCTCACGGACGAGCAACGGGACGCGATCAGCCAGTTGATCGGGGATCTGCAGGGGCGCGTGATCCGACTCCAGTGGGATCTGCTCGACGAGATCCAGCGGCTGACGGAGATCACGTCGGGCACTCGGGTCGATCTCGACCGGTCTCTCGATCAGATCGGCAACGTCCTCGACACGGAAAGCGAGATCAAGCAGGCGCACCTCGAGATGTTGGTGCGCATCAAGAATCTGCTGAGCGCGGAGCAGCAGGCGACGTTGGAACGGCTACGTGCCGCCGCGGAGCCGCCGCCGGGCTGACCGCAGAGGCGCTCGCCCGATCCAGGGCCGGCCGAAGGCCGCCCGACCGACGTCACGGACGCCCGATCTCGGGCCGGCCTACGGCCACCACGACACGCCGAGGTTGAGGCGCGATGACGTCGCGTCGAAGTCCAGGCCGCTCACCGAGATGTTGTCGACCCTGATGGTGTTGAACTCCCCTCCGGTCCACAGCAGCTGCAGATCCAGCGCCCACGATTCGTTGAAGTAGAAGTCGACCCCGCCCCCGAGCGTGAGCCCGGCGCCGGTAATGGAGAGCTCGTTTCTCGCGATCAGGTCCACGATCGGGCTGTCGACGTCCACGGCCCGATAACCGAGCGCGGCCTGCAGGAACGGAACCCACTTGCGCAGCGAGTTCGCGAAGTTGAACCGGACGCCGAGGTCGAAGTGGCCGATGGTCCAGTCCCCCTTGACGTTGTCGGTGGTCAGGTTGTCGAACTTCGCGCCATCACCCTGAATGAAGATCGTGATCCTTCGGTTCACGCCGTAGCCGAGAAAGATGCCGCCGCCGCCCGCTTCTTCGCGGTCGTTGCCGGCGCCCTCTGGGTCGAGCGTGGCACCGGTCGCGTGCAGCCCGACGGTGAACCCTCGTGTGGTGGACTGTTGGGCCGCGGCCGAATCGGCCACGAGGAGGAGGGCCAGAGCGGCCAGGGGAAGGAGGGTGAGCCTCGAGTTTCGCGTGGCTGACTTCAAGGGTCGCGTGGCTGGCTTCGAGCGTGGCATGGTTGCCTCGGTGGTCGAGGTACGAAGGATCCCCGGCCCGGCGCCGGTGACCGTGATGGATGCGGGCTTACCGAATCCACACAATCATAATGGTCCGGCGACGGACCGGGGCGAGTTTTTTTCGCCGTCTACGAGTTCTTTTCGGCGTCTACAGTAGAATGCCGAGGATCACGAGCTCGTCGATCGGGTCGATGAGATCCTCGAGGAAGTCGAACACGTCTTCGATGGTGTCGACAATGCGGTGGAGCACGAGCGCCTCGCCGAGCGTGAGCGGCTCACCGCCCTGGCCGAGAATGGTCGGGTTGTCGGCGGGGCCGGAGACGGTGGCGAAGATGTCACCGTTGAGGAAGACCGTTCCATCCAGTATCCCGTCGTTTCCGTTCATATCGACTCGGATCGAGTGCGTGCGGTGGCGCACGGTGAGGTCGATGTCTCCTTCGCCCTCGGTACCCTCCTCGATGCCGCTGACGCTGCCGACTACGCTGAAGTCGCGGGTGTCGACGCGGAACTCGAACGCGACGTCGAGCGTGGTCTGGCCCTCGGTCTCCGTCCCGACGGCCTCGATGTGGAAGTCCAGTCGGACGCCGTCCCCCTGCAGGAAGCCGTGGAGGGTCAGGGCGCCGCGATTCGGGTTTTGGTCGAGCGTGGTGCGGTAATCGAGCACGGTGGTCCCGTTCTGCACGACGATCAGGTGAAGGACCACGTCCTCGGCGCTCCCGTCTCCTTCATCGACTAGGTCCGCGTATCCGGTCTCCTGCTCGACGATGGGCGTGCCGCCCGCGTCCACCTCGTAGGTGATGAAGCGCACGCCGGTCGCGGGGGCGCCGGTGCGCTCCGGATCGGGGGCGTAGTCATCGGTCTCGGGATCGTAGACGAACGTGACACCGCGATGGGTGTCGGAGATGATCGGCGCGCCGGCGGGTGCATGGGTGGCGTCGGCCGCTTGAATGTGGCGGGCCAGGCTCAGCGCGTACGCCCTCCCGTCGTCGGCGTTCGGCGTGCTCAGTGCGGCTACGACGTCGATCGCGGCGGCGCCTCCGAATGGCGTACGGCCTCCCAGGGCCTGAAAGCCTGCGAACTCGGCGGAGCCGAGGGCCGCGTCCATCGCCTGGTAGTCCGCGAGCGCGGCGTCCGTGTCGAGCGGCATCTCGAGATCGGGTCCCGTGCTGCTGTCACACGCGGCCGCGAACACGCTCATCGCTGCGATCGTCGCCAGACGGTTCAGTCGAGTCTTCAACATGGTTCGGTCCTCCCCTTCTCATCCTCGAAGTTGTTTCGGTCGAGGGTGAGTGACCTGGGGGGTCCGGTTGTATGACAGGGCCCGGAACGGCCGGGACGGCCGCTAGAAGAAGTGGGAGTGCAGGGCAGCGACGGCCTTCTGGACGTCGGACTGTTGGATCACGAGCCCGATGTTGACCTTGATCGCCCCCTGACTGATCACCCGGACATGGACCCCCGCCTCGGCGAGGGTGCCCAGCACCTGCGCCGCTATGCCAGGGGTGTGTGCGATTCCCTGGCCAACGACACAGACCAGCGCATGGTCGGGCTCGACCGACACCTCACCCAACTCGGCGAGCTCCTCGCAGAACGGCGGTAAGTGGTCGGCCCGATCCACCGTCATGGTGATCGATACCTCGGACGTGGCGACCAGGTCGACGTCGACCTCGTGCGCCTCGGCGATCCCGAACACTTTGGCGAGGAACCCGTGCTGCTGCAGCATGGGCGGGGACACCAAGTTGATCAGGTGGATGTCGTCCTTGTGCACCACGGCACGCACCGGGGCACTGGACTCGTCGTACGTGGGCAGGATCACGGTGCCCGGGTTGTCGGCGTTGTGGGTATTGAGAACCCGCACGGGGATGGACTTCTCCATCGCCGGCAGGATCGTGGCCGGGTGGAGCACCTTGCCACCGTAGTAGGCGAGCTCGCTCGCTTCGCCAAAGCTCATGGTCGGTATCGGCCGGGCAGACTCGACCAATCGCGGATCGGCGGTCATCACACCATCCACGTCGGTCCAGATCTGGATCTCCTCGGCATCGAGGGCATTGCCGAACAGAGCCGCCGAGAAGTCGGAGCCGTTTCGGCCCAGCGTCGTGATGTTGCCGTCGGCGTCGCGACCGAGGAAGCCGGTCACGATCGGGATGCCCTCGACCCTGCTCATGTTGTCGGCGATCCGGCCGTCGTCGGCGACCGGCCGCGCGCGCCCGAAGTTGCCGTCGGTGCGTAGACCGACCTCGAACGCGTCGACCGCCTGGGCCGGCAGCCCATGCTTGTTGAAGTAGGCCGCGAGGACCCGCGCCGAGCACCGCTCGCCAAAACTCAGGAGCAGATCCCGGACCCGGGGACTGGCCTCGGAGACGAGCTTCATCCCTCGCACCAGGTCGGCCATTTCGGTCAGCTGTTCCTCGAGGAGGTCGACGGGCAGCTCGAGATCCTCGAGGAGTCGGTGATGGAAGTCCACGATCTTCGAGACGTCGGCGTCACCGCCGGGGGCGGTCTCAGCGATGTCGACGAGGGAGTTCGTCACACCGGCGTGCGCCGAGACCACGGGCACCGGGTCCTGGTCGAGGCGGCCGCGTACGATGCCGAATACGTTCTGGATGGATTCGGCGGTTCCCAGTGAGGTCCCACCGAACTTCATGATGATCATCGTCGTCGGATCCGCTTTATGCAGGCGAGAGGATTTGCAGTAGAAACTAGTCGTTAGGTGGCGCCGGTGAAGACGCGCTTGCCGCTCCACATGTCTTAGACGCATCTTCCGGGCTATGTCCGACCCCATCGCCCGCCTGAACGCAGCCCTCGAGGGCCGCTACACGATCGAGCGCGAGCTCGGTGAGGGCGGCATGGCCACCGTGTACCTCGCCGACGACCTCAAGCACGAGCGCAAGGTCGCGCTGAAGGTCCTGAAGCCCGAACTGGCTGCCCTGGTTGGTGCCGAGCGCTTCCTCGCAGAGATCAAGACGACCGCCAACCTGCAGCATCCCCACATTCTGCCGCTCTTCGACTCCGGAGAGGCGGACGGGTTCGTGTTCTACGTGATGCCCTATGTGGAAGGGGAATCGCTCCGCGATCGCTTGGATCGCGAGAAGCAGATGGGAGTGAAGGAGGCGGTCGCCATCACGCAGAAGGTCGCGGGCGCGCTCGACTACGCGCACGGAAACGGCGTGGTCCACCGTGACATCAAGCCGGGCAACATCCTGCTCAGCGCGCAGGGAGAGCCGCTCGTCGCGGACTTCGGCATCGCGCTGGCCGTGGCGCAAGCGGGCGGGGGGCGCATCACGGAGACCGGGCTCAGCCTGGGCACGCCGCACTACATGAGCCCGGAACAGGCGACGGGCGACCGGGACGTGGACCCCCGATCGGATGTGTTCGCGCTCGGTTGTGTGCTCTACGAGATGCTCGCCGGGCAGCCTCCCTTCGCCGCACCTACTGCCCAAGCGGTCTTGGTCCAGATCCTCACGACGGATGCTCCCTCGATCACGACGCAGCGAAGAACCGTCGCTCCGAATGTGGCCGCGGCGCTGGCTCAAGCTCTGGAGAAGCTGCCCGCCGACCGCTTCACGAGCGCGGCGGAGTTCACGGCGGCGCTCGGGGACGAGACGTTCACGTATCAGACTCGGCCCCGGACGCCGGTCGCCACCCCGACGCATGAGGTGCCGGTCGTATCAACAGAAGGCGCCGGCATCGACCGCCGTGCCTTCTCGGCGATCGCGATGGTGGCGGTGGTGGCCATCGCGCTCGCCGCCTGGGGCTGGCTCCGTCCCCCGCCGCAAGCTCTCGCGGTCTACGCCACTCGCCTCCCCATCGACCTCGATGAGATCGCGCTTGGCCCGTTCGAGGACATCGTCGTGTCGCCGGACGGCTCGCGCTTCGCCGTGACCGGGTCTGTCGAAGGTGAGCGGGCTCTATACTGGCGCAGCGCCGATGAAGAGAGCTTCCGAGTGGTCCCCGGAACGCAGGGCGCTCGCGGCGCGTCGTTCTCTCCCGACGGAGATTGGATCGCGTATGGCACCACGGAGGCGGCCCTCTACAAAGTGTCACTGTCGGGAGGCGCACCGGCCCTCTTGGTCCGAGCGGGGCTTCTGAGCGCGGGGGTGTTCATCCCCCATTGGGGCGATGACGGGACGATCGTATTTGCCAACCCGACAGGCTCGTTCCGGGTACCCGACACGGGCGGTGAGTACGTGCCTCTCAGCGAGTCGGAGCCGTTCATTCATCCCCATCTGCTTCCGGGTGGCTGGGCGGTGCTCGGAAGCCGGATTGCGGGCGGCGTCGTCCTGCTGGATCTCGCGGCGGGCACGATCCGCGAGTTGAATCAAGTCGGCTTCAAGCCCAAGTACGTAGAAACGGGCCATCTCCTGTATGTCGATGGCTCCGGCGGTCTTTGGGCGCTCCCGTTCGATGCGGCGAATGGCGACGTGCTCGGGGATGCCGTCCCGATCTTGGACGGAGTGAGCAACATACCCTCTGGAGGATACTTCTTCCCGCGCTATTCGGTCTCGCGAAACGGGACGCTAGCGTATGCGGCGGGAGGCGGTGCTGGCGCGGGGGTCGGGGGGCTGCAGCTCCTCGTCGTAGACCTCGAGGGTAATGAGGAGCCTCTGGTCTTGACGCCACGAGATGTCCAAGGCGTGAATTGGTCTCCGGATGGACAGTCGGTCGTCTATCAGAGCGTCGCCGAGGGCGATCAGGATTCCGACATCTACACCTACAATGTGGAGTTGGGGACCACGCCGAGGCAGCTCACGTTCGAGGGAATCAACATCAGTCCGGTGTTTTCGGCTGACGGGACCCGCGTCGTGTTCGCCTCACAACGAGAGGGCACCGATGGATTCGATCTGTTCGTGAAGACTCTGGGCGACGACGTACCCGCGAGATCCCTCATCACCCTTGCCGGTGGTGAATACCCGACCCAATGGCCGTCGGACAGCCTGATCGTGTTCGAGCAGGGACCGAACCCCACGGATCTCTGGATGCTCGATCTGTCAGATCCGGACAGCCCCAGGGCGGAAGTGTACCTGCCTTTGGAAGCCGACCTCGACGATATCGTGGTCTCGCGAGACGGCACGCTCGCGGCATATTTGTCCGACGAGACGGGAGCGGATGAAGTCTACATCCGGAGCTTCCCTGAACCAGGAGAACGGACGCTGGTGTCGCAGGGCGGGGGGCAATACCCCTTCTGGTCACCAGACGGCAACACCGTCTTTTACTGGAGACAAGGTGCGGGACAGGACATCTTCATGGCAGCCCGCCTCAGGCGAAATCCGACACCGGTGGTGTTGTCGAGGGATTCCTTGTTCTCGGGGGACTACGTCATCTCCCTGGGTACACACCTCCACCCCGATGGGGACCGTGTGGTGGTCCCGCAGCCGAGCGCCCTCGCCACGGCCCCGGAAGGCGCGACCACGCGACCAGAGCGATTCATCGTCGTCACGAACTGGTTCGAGGAGCTTCGTGGGCGGATGGGGAATTGAACGCAGGGCTCGGGGGCTCCCTCCCTCCCTACTGTCCGGGGCCCCCACACTCCCCACCTCCACTAGCCCCTACCAGACGGTCGGTCGGGAGCCCCCTCGCCTGCAGGCTGGGGTCCGGTGCCTATTCCAACCGTTTCCGAGGGTCGAGCTCTCATGTGCGGGACTCGTGCGGCCGCCCCCCCAAGCCCCTACCAGACGGTCGGTCGCGAGCCCCCTCGCCTGCAGGCTGGGGCTCATAACCCGCCGCCGACATTCAGACTCACGCCCAACCCGATGCGCCCGTCCGGGTAGGGCAGCAGATCGACGCTCAGCCGGTCCGAATCACCGGAACGGTCCGGTCCCCCGAGATTGGTGACAGCCTCCCACGGGCCGTAGCGACCCATCAGAGCACCGATGCCCGCACCGACCAGGGCCCCGGCTGCACCCGCGGCCAACCCGGCGATTATGCCGGCTTCCACGTCCTCTGCACACTGGTCACTGAACAGTTGAAAGCAGTAACCGAGCAGGAAACCCGCACCACCCATAATCGCTCCACCGTACTTGGCACCCTCACCCACTTTGCTGCCGAGTCGGAGTGAGCGTTGAAGCGATTCGACCTCTGCGAAATACACACGCTGGGGCCTCGACTGCCCGTTGATGTCGATCGTAAAGCCGTCGTCCCACGTCTCGGTCACGCGACCCTCGAACGGCAATACGCTGCGATCGCGAAGAACGACCTGCGCCTTGCTTCCTTGCTGGAGCGTCGGGCCCTGTCCGAACGCACCCTGGGAAACGATCAATTGGGACGCGCAGGCGAGTAGCAGTGCGACCCGGATTCTGGCGGCTGAGTGCTTCATGATTCCTCCCGTTTTGGCTCGGCGGGCTCCGTGCCCGTAACCTCTTCGGGCCTTGTGCCCGTTACCTGATAACAAGCTGCCGCAGACCGGGAGACTTCTTCATACGTCGGATTACGTAGCGGCGGGTGTGCGAGTACGTAGGCCGGTGGGCTCCTTCGCTCCCTGCTGTCCGGGGCGCTCCCCGCGACCCCCCTCCGCCTCACCGGCCCCTACCAGACGGTCGCTCAGGAGCCCACCGGCCTGCAGGCTGGGGGCGTGGAGGAGTCGATTGCAGCGGGTGGTGCCCTGACTTGAAAGTTCTTGCCCCGCCGAAGGCGTTTGGCACATCTTATCGCCCATGTCCGATGCCTCGCCCGATATCATCGCCCGGCTGAACGCCGTCCTCGAGGGTCGCTATGCGATCGAGCGTGAGGTGGGCGAGGGTGGGATGGCGACGGTCTACCTGGCAGACGACGTCAGGCACGAGCGTAAGGTGGCCCTCAAGGTCCTCAAGCCGGAGCTGGCGGCCATTGTCGGGGGCGAACGCTTCCTCGCCGAAATCAGGGTCACGGCGAACCTACAGCACCCGCACATCCTGCCGCTGTTCGATTCGGGCCAGGCGGGGGGGTTCCTCTGCTATGTGATGCCGTATGTGGAGGGTGAGTCCCTCCGCGAGAAGCTGGACCGCGAGCACCAGCTTCCGGTGGATGTAGCGGTTCGCATCACGACCGACGTGGCCGAGGCTCTGGACCACGCGCATCGCCAGGGTGTCGTCCACAGGGACATCAAGCCGGCCAACATCCTTCTTCGCGATGGTCGTCCGCTCATCGCGGACTTCGGGATCGCGCTGGCTCTGAGCGCCGGCGGCGGTGGCAGGCTCACGGAGACGGGCCTGAGTCTCGGCACACCGCACTACATGAGTCCCGAGCAGGTCACGGGCGATCAGAATATCGGCCCGCCGACGGACATCTACGCGCTCGCGTGCGTCCTCTACGAGATGCTGGTCGGCGTCCCACCCTTCCAGGGGCACACGGCTCAGGCGGTCCTCGGCAAGATCATCGCCGGCGAGCCGGAGCCGGTCGTCGCCTACCGCAAGTCCGTACCGCCCAACGTCAGCGCGGCCATCGCCAGGGCGTTGGAGGTAATCCCGGCGGACCGGTTCCCGGACGCACAGAGCTTCGCCACGGCGCTCCAGGACCCGGGCTTCAGGTATGGTGAGCTCCAGGAAGCAGGAGTGGCCGTATCGAAGAAGGCGAGGAAGCCGCCCCGGCGAGATCGCGAGGCTTCCTCGTCCGGTTGGCTGCTGCCGTTCGCGTCCGGGTCCGTGATCACGCTGGGGGTCGTGGCATTGGCGCGCATGGCACCGGGATTGGAGAGGCCGCTCTGCACTTGGTACGATGCTGCCGAGGGAGATTCGCTGGCGGTCCGAGAGGTCTCCTGTGATGCCGACAACGTCGAGCTGCAGCGTCTGGTCAACGAGTTCTCGGACACCTTGGGGCAAAGCTTCGTGTTGAGTGGCAACGCCTCGATGATGGTTGTCACTGCCCGGATTCAACGCCAACCCTGGGACTCGGCGCTCGAGTTGCTATTCAGCAACAACGCACTGGTGGCCGAGGAGGATGAGCGAGGCAACGTCAGCGTGTTGGCCCAATACGAGATCACGGATCGCGAAGCGATCGAACCGTTACTCACCTTGGCGTACCAGATCCGCTATCGCGAGGCATCCGAAGTAGCCGATGCCCTCCGCCCATTCACGTCGGACCGCGGCACCATCGCCGTCGACAGCCTCACGGGCGTCATGACGGTACAGGACGTATCACGGGTCGTGAACGTCGTCAGTGAGCTGCTGAGCGAGTTGGATCGTCCTCCTGAGCCCTGACGCTGTTCGGTGACTGACCCCATCGAGGCGTCCTTACAGGCGGTCGAGTCGCTCAGCGTTCCCCATCACCCCCTCGGCAACGGCGCGTAGGTCGTGGCCGAACTGTTCTTGGACCACCTCGACGCGGGTCAATCGGCTTTCGAGCCGTTCCAGCCGGCCACCGTGCTCCTCGTAGATCCGGCCGAGCATCTCGTAGTTCCTCGAGATGCCCTGCGCGTTCTGCCGAGTCCCCTGTGCGTTCTGCCGAATCCCCTGTGCGTTCTCCTGAATCAGGGACTTCAGTTCCTCGAATTGCTGATGGGTCATCGGTCCTCGGATGCTCGGAAGATTCGTGAGCGCAATCTACGCGTCGACGCTGACGCGGAACATGTCCGGTTGGGACGCAGGCGGGGGGGCTCCTTCCCTCCCTGCTGTAAGCAGGGCTCGGGGGCTCCTTCCCTCCCTGCTGTCCGGGGCTCCCCGTGACCCCCCGCTCCACCGGCCCCTACCAGACGGTCGGTCAGGAGCCCCCTCGCCTGCCAGCTGGGGGCGGGGGGAGATAGCCCCTACCAGACGGTCGGTCAGGAGCCCCCCCGCCTGCTAGCTGGAGGCGTGGGGGAGTCGCTTGCAGCGGTGGCGCTCTCGCGTGAATTGCGAGCGGATGGCAAACTGCCCCTGTGACTCTTTACCCTGCGATCGTTCAAACCCTAGCCGTCTTGGCGCTCCTCGGGACCGGAGCGGCGGTTGGGCTGTTGGTGGCCCACGCCTCGCCGGCCGGCCGTGCCTGGCTCCGTGAGAGGTTGGGCGGCCAGGAGCTGCACCCCATCGCTTGGGCCTGGTTCGTGGCCTTGGTGGCCATGTCGGGGAGCCTCTACTTCTCCGACGTGGTCGGATTCGTCCGCGCTGCTCATCACGGTGCGCACGGTTCAGAAGTAGGTGCGGGGGCTCCTTCCCTCCCTGCTGACCGCAGGGCTCGGGGGCTCCTTTCCTCCCTGCTGTCCGGGGCTCCCCGTGGTGGGTCTGGCGATCTCGCTCCACCACGTTTCCGTCCAGTATCGGCCGAGCCTGGAGATCGTCGAGTGTGGGACGGGGGTTTCGTGCTCGGCTCGCTATGTGATGGTTTTCGGGTTCATCTCGATTCCCGTCCTGGCGGCGGCCGCGTTTCTGTTGATTGCTGCGCTGCTCATCACGGTGCGCACGGTTCAGAAGTAGGTGGCGCTGCTCATCACGGTGCGCACGGTTCAGAAGTAGGTGCGGGGGCTCCTTCCCTCCCTGCTGACCGCAGGGCTCGGGGGCTCCTTTCCTCCCTGCTGTCCGGGGCTCCCCGTGACCCCCCGCTCCACCGGCCCCTACCAGACGGTCGGTCAGGAGCCCCCTCGCCTGCCAGCTGGGGCCCATTCCACCATGTTCACCTAGCGAGCACGATCATAGCTTGAGTTCACGGGGAGAATTTCTTACTCTTATCAGTAAGAGTAAGACCACATTGGGAGGATCGGTGAAAATCACAACCAAGGGCCAGGTCACGATACCTCAGGAGATTCGCGAACGGCTCGGTTTGCTTCCGCACACGGAAGTCGATTTCGAGGTACGCGATGACGTGGTCGTGCTTAAGAAGGCGGAGGCCCGGCGTCGCGGCCGCAGGATCGTCGAGCACCTCCGGGGCCGGGGCGACGTACGGATGAGTACCGATGAGATCCTCGCGCTCACTCGAGACGAGGAGCCGTGAGCGACACCCTCGTAGACAGCAACGTTCTTCTCGACGTCCTGACGGAAGATCCGACGTGGTATGCGTGGTCGTCCGAAGCCATCGAGTCCCGAGCGGAGCGCTCCGTGCTCGTGATCGACCCGATCATATACGCGGAGGTCTCCATCCGGTTCGAGCGCATCGAGGAACTCGAAGAAGCACTTTCGCCGGCGATGTTCCGGAGGGATGCTTTGCCCTGGGAGGCTGCGTTCCTCGCCGGCAAGTGCTTCGTACGGTACCGCAGGCGCGGCGGCGTGAAACACTCGCCGCTCCCGGACTTCTACATCGGGGCGCACGCAGCGGTGGCGGGGATGACGCTACTCACGAGAGACGAGGGTCGCTATCGCACGTACTTCCCTTCACTCGATATCTCCGCGCCGTCCCCAAGCTCGTAGTCGCAAGCAGCCTGCGAACCAGGCATCTGATGATGATACGCTTGCCGCCCCACACGTCTTAGACGCATCTTGCCTGCCATGCCCGACCCCATCGCCCGCCTGAACGCCGCCCTCGAGGGCCGCTACACGATCGAGCGCGAGCTCGGCGAAGGCGGCATGGCTACGGTCTATCTGGCCAAAGACCTCAAGCACAACCGCAACGTCGCCCTCAAGGTCCTCAAGCCCGAGCTGGCCGCGGTCGTCGGCGCCGAGCGGTTTCTCGCCGAGATCGAGACGACGGCCAACCTGCAGCACCCCCACATCCTGCCGCTCTTCGATTCCGGCGAGGCGGACAGCTTCCTCTTCTACGTCATGCCGTTCGTTCAAGGCGAGACCCTGCGCGACCGGATCGACCGCGAAAGACAGCTTCCGGTCGATGAGGCGGTGGCCATCGCCTCGAAGGTCGCCGGTGCGCTTCAGCACGCGCACGAACAAGGCGTCATCCACCGCGACATCAAGCCCGCCAACGTCCTGATCCAGGGCGGCGAGCCGGTGGTGGCCGACTTCGGGATCGCGCTCGCCGTGGGCGCGGCCGGCGGAAGCCGTCTGACGGAGACGGGGCTGTCGGTGGGGACGCCTTACTACATGTCGCCCGAGCAGGCGACGGGCGATCAAGCGGTGGGAGCCGCGAGCGATACGTACGCGCTGGCGTGCGTGCTGTACGAGATGCTGGTGGGTGAGGCTCCCTACCTCGGCAACACCGCCCAGGCGGTGCTGGGCAAGATCATTGCGGGCAAGCCGGTGTCGGCCACGGAGCACCGATCCTCGATCCCGGCGAACGTGGACGCGGCGCTCCGCTGTGCCCTGGAGAAGCTGCCGGCGGATCGCTTTACCTCGGCGCGGGACTTCGCGAGAGCGCTGGGGGATGAGCACTTCCGTTATGGGGAGCTGGCAACGTCGGCACCTGCCGGCGACTTCGTGCCAGGTATGTGGAAGCGGCTCACGATGGCGTTCGCGGCGCTCGCCGCCGTCACCACGCTCGGCTTCGGCTGGTCGCTCCTTCGCCCTGCGCCTCCCAGATCAGTGACCCGCGTCTCCGTGCAGATTCCGGAGGATCAGTTCTTTCATCCCAGCCGAGGCGATCTCGATCTTTCGGACGATGGATCGCTCATGGTCTACCGCGGGGTCGGTGACGAGCTCGCGTCGCAGCTTTGGGCGAGGCGGTGGAACGCACTGGACGCCACGCCTATCCGTGGCACTGCCGACGGTTTCTTACCGGCGATTTCTCCGGACGGCCAGGAGGTGGCCTTTAATTCCGGGGGGGCCATTCGGGTCGTCCCGTTGCAGGGCGGTGTGTCACGGACGCTGGCAGAGGGAGGGTTCTGCTGCCCGGGGTGGAGTTCCGACGGCGCGTGGGTCTATTACGCCGACGCGGATGTCGGATTGTGGCGAGTGCCCGCGGGCGGTGGCTCGTCCGAGATCGTCACCGAACTGGACACGGACGCCGGGGACCAGTTCCACGTGCTCCTGGAGGTTCTGCCGGGTGGCAGCGGCGTAGTGTTCATGACTGTCAGACCGGGCAATGAGTACACGATCCAGGCGGTGGATGTGGAAACGGGTGAAGTGAAGCTTCTTACGCCTGGTAGCTACCCACGCTACAGCCCGACCGGGCATCTGCTCTTCCTCGACGAAGACGACAACCTGTTGGCTGCGCCCTTCGATGTTGAGCGGCTGGAACTCACGGGCGCTGCTGTGCCGCTTGCCGAGGGATTGACTCAGCTCGGTAACGGAACCGGGTTCTTCGCCGTATCGCAGACGGGCACGCTCGTGTACCGCACCGGTAGCTTCGAAAGATTCCTCGCTCCTGTTTGGGTGGAGCGCGACGGCACGGTTCGGGAGATCGACCCTGGATGGGGGACACAGGGAAATCCGACCTTTTCAAGTGTGTCGCTTTCCCCGGATGGCAATCGACTCGCGCTGTCGATGCTCGATCCGGAGACGGGCGTGTTCGACCTCTGGGTGAAGCAGCTCGACAGCGGGCCACTGTCGCGGGTCACGTTCGAGGGGACCATAAACTACAGAGCGAGGTGGTCGCCCGATGGACAGTCGCTCATGTATATGTCCGATCGGGATCAACTGGGAGTGGCCTCTGATCTCTGGACGAGGCGAGCGGACGGAGGCGGCACGGCTGAGTTGGTGCTGCATAGGGAAACCACGCTTGCCGAAGGCCTGTACTCCCCGGACGGCACGTGGCTCGTCTTTCGCCAGGGTGACACACGTCAGAGTGAAGGTGACATCTACGCCATGCGACCCGGAGTGGACAGCACGGTGGTTTCACTGGTGGCGACCGAGTTTCTCGACTACAGCATGCGGTTGTCTCCCGACGGTCGCTGGATGGCCTACGTATCGAACGCCACGGGTCGAAACGAGGTCTATGTGAGCCCGTTCCCGGATGCGGGCTCGGGTCGACAGCTCGTGTCCACGGCGGGCGGAGTCGAGCCGGTGTGGGCGCACAGTGGCCGCGAGCTGTTCTACCGGAACGCCGCCGACGAGTTGGTGGCCGCCCAAGTCACGGCGGATCAGACCTTCACGGTGGGCCGGCAAGAGGTGCTGTTCTCCATGCAAAACTACCTACCCGGAGGCGGAAACCCTCAATACGACGTGAGCCCCGACGATCAGCGATTCGTGATGCTGAGGGTCACCGATCTGGCCACAGACAGCGAACTCGTCCTGGTCGAGAACTGGGCGGAGGAGCTCAGCGGGCGAGCGGGGAACTGAGGACAGCAAAAGCCCCGCCCGGGGCCGAAGCCTCGAACGGGGCCACCTAAAGCCGCGAGCGGTGCTACCTGGGGCTGCGGGCCTGACCGGGGCGCGACTCGTAGAGTTCGCTGTTGCCGTCCCGATCGAACGTCAGAACGTCATAGGGCACCGCCTCCGCCACTTCCATCCCCGGGGGACCCGGGACCATGCCGGGCACGGTGATGCCTGCCCAGCCCTCGTCGTTCTCCAGGAAGCGCTTGATCAAATCCGCGGGAACGTGCCCCTCGACCATGTGGCCTGCGACCTCGGCCGAGTGACACCCTCTGAAGTCGCCGGGGATTCCGTGCTCCTCCTGCAACGTCGCGATGTTATCGACCTCGACGAGGTTTACTTCAAAACCGTTGTCTCGTAGGTGACCCACCCACCGGATGCAGCATCCTCAGGTGGGGTCGTGGTACGCCGTGACGGTTGGAAGCTGAGTCGGCGGCGGGGCGAACCCGATACCCGCGATCGCGACGATGGCGACCGCCGAGGCGCCGAGCCCGAACTTCTTGGCTTTGCCGAAAAACATTTCGCATCTCCTTCTGTGAGGAAGAGGCGGGGTGCACAAAGATACCGCCGGTGGTTCAGAGCCGCCATGTGTGTGGGTCATCCGGGCCCCATGGGGACCTCGTGCGTGCGTGCGTGTGGATCCCGTGGAGGCGTCGAGGCGATGCTCGCCGGCCCCCCCCCCGGGCGTCTGGTTGCGCCCACCGCCCCGCTCTCGGATGTTGACCGCAGTCCGATCCTCCCGTCCTGAGGATCCCTCTCTGTTCCCCTCCGCGCTGGGAGCGAACATGAAGACGCGACCCCACCGAATCGCTTGGCTCCTCACCGTGCTTCCCCTTCTCCTGCTGTACGCCGTGGCCAAGGCCCCGGTCCCCGCGTCGGGGACGGTTCAGGTCGGACAGGTCTACATGCTCCAGACCCCTGCGGCCGGGGGGAACATCGGGGTCCTCCCCGGCCCCGAAGGGGTTCTCCTCGTGGACGACCAGGTCCCGAGATTGACCGAGAGCGTCATCCAGGGGGTTCGGGACATCACCGATGAGGGGATTCGGTTCGTCATCAATACCCACGTCCACATCGACCACCAGGGGGGGAACGAAGCTCTGGCCAACATGGGAGCGACGCTCGTGGCTCACGACAACGTTCGCCTGCGGATGCTCGAGCGGCTCCGGATTCCGCGGGGAGGCGGGAGGGTCTCGCCGGCGCCGCCGGAGCGGGCTCGGCCACTCCTCACCTTCGACCACGCCATGACCTTCCACATGAATGGGGAGGAAGTCCGGGCGTTTCTCGTTCCCCCCGCACACACCGACGGTGACAGCTTCGTCTACTTCGTCGACTCCGACGTCCTCCACACCGGTGACGTGTTCCGGACCAACATGTATCCCATCATCGACGTCTACAACGGCGGAAGCGTGGCGGGGATGATCGAAGCCATGGAGATCGCCATCGGCATGTCGGGACCGAACACCAAAGTCATTCCGGGGCACGGCTTCGGCTTCACCGACCGGGACGGACTCGTCGAGGTACTGACCATGCTCGTCGACATCCGCGACAGGGTCAGGGAGATGATCCTCGATGGGATGCATCTCGAGGAGGTTCTGGCCGCGAATCCCACGGCGGAGTACGACGAACAGTGGGGACAGGTCGAGTCGTGGAATGCGGCCGACCTCGTGCCG
>JBDHFN010000089.1:0-11657 GCA_039590375.1 Gemmatimonadota bacterium | reverse complement strand
CTTTATGCTATTTCAGTTCTGGCCGACGCTTACGGCTGAGGACGTGTCGTTCACGGTGGAAGAGTTGGAGATGATCGAGCTCCCGCCGGAAATCGAGATTCCGCCGCCGCCCGAAGCGATTTCGCGGCCCGCGACGCCCGTGATGGCCACCGCGGACATCGACGACGACATCACGATTGCCCCGACTACGTTTGCGGACAATCCGATCGAGGACCTGCCGCCGCCGCCCACCGACGATGGGGCGACGGACATTTCAGCGGCTCCCGTGTTCACGCCGATGACCGTCCGGCCGGAGATGAGAAACCGGGCTGAGGTCACAGCCGCCTTGATGAGAGAGTATCCTCCCATTCTTCGGGATGCCGGAATCGAGGGGAGAGTGGTCGTCTGGTTCTTCATCTCGGAAGAGGGCGTGGTGGGGGACAGGAGAGTTTCTCAGAGTTCGGGCCAGGCGCAGTTCGACGAGGCGGCCCTCAGGGTCGCGGATATCATCCAGTTCACGCCTGCTCTGAACCGGGATCAGAGGGTCGCCGTTTGGATTGAGGTGCCGATTACGTTCCAGGTCCGATAGCGGCTGGGCCCGACGGTTCTTCGGAGACGACCCCGCCGGCCTGGCCGGCGGGGTCGTTTTTTCAATTGGTGACCCGTGCTTGCGTGATGACGGGTGCTTGCGCGTTGCGCTAGGATGATGACCTCCACCTACGATGAGCGGGTCACTGCATCGCTACCGGGAATCCGGGACCGGATCTCCGAGGCGGCTCGACGTAGCGGCCGTGGGCCGGACGAAATCACGATGGTGGCGGTGACCAAAGCGCATCCGATCGAGTCCGTTCAAGCGGCGCTTGCGCACGGTCTGTTCGATTTGGGCGAGAATAGGACGGAAGAGCTCGCTTGGAAGAGTGCGGCGGTGGAGGACGGGCGGGTTCGGTGGCATATGATTGGTCATGTGCAGCGGCGAAAGGCGCCGCGGCTGGTCGGCATGGCCGACCTTGTCCACTCGATCGATTCGGTTCGGCTGGCCGAGCGGCTCTCGAGGGCGGCCGTGGACGCCGGCGAAATCGTTTCGGTCCTGGTGCAGGTGAACACGTCGAGTGAAGAGAGTAAGGCCGGCTTTCGGGGCGACGGCCTCGAGGACGAGATTCTGAGGGTCCTTGCGTTGCCGGGCCTGGAAGTTCGGGGCCTCATGACGATGGCTCCGTTCACCGTTGACGAGGCACTGCTTCGGCGCACGTTTGAGGGGGTTCGGATTCTCCATGAGGAGCTTCGGACGGTCGAGGGGTACTGTGGTGAGCATCTTTCAATGGGTATGACGAACGATTTCGAAATCGCTATCGAGGAGGGCAGCACAATGATCCGGATCGGCACCGCTCTTTTCGGGAAGCGAATGGCGCATGATTGACCTCACGCCGTTGGATGTGCGCAAGAAGCGGGGGGATTTCGGTAAGGGCCTTCGGGGCTACGACCCGCAGGAGGTAGACGGGTTCCTCGAGTTGGTTGCCGAACGGATGGAGGTCTTGGTTAAGGAAAACCTTGTCTTTCGAGAACAAGTCGAACGGCTGGAAGAGAAGGTCGCCACGCAGGAGGGACGTGAGCAAGCGGTTCAGGACGCGTTGGTGACTGCCCAAGAGCTCCGCCAGGACATGAAAAAGCAGGCGAGCCGAGAAGCCAAGGTTCTGGAGCGGGAGGCACGAGCGCACATCGAGGGCATGATCGGAGAATCTGAGAAGCTCCTCATCGAAAACAGCGCCGCCCTGAAGGAGTTGGGGCGCCACCGTGACCGCTTCTTGAAGGCTTTTCGGACTTTCCTGGAGCGCGAGGTGGACACGATCGAGGTTGAGCTCGGCCGAAATCCACTGGAGGGTGTCACGCTGGACCTCGAGTTCGCCGAGCGTCCTTGGTCGATCGGGGAAGCCGAGGAGGGTGACGCCGACACGGACAAGGCCTCTGCCTCGGAGAATGCCGAGACTGCGGAGGTCGCTGAGCCCGCGGCCGACACAGACACAGCCGAGGATACGGAGGCAGCTGAGACGGTGAAAGCCGCCGAGGCCGCGGAGGTAGAGGCAGCCGACGACGACGCTGTCGCCACTGGATCGGCGGCCCCCAAGGAAGAGGTAGCGGCGACGGAGGCTGACGGGGAGCGGCCCCCCGAAGAGCAGGACGGCGGGGACTCGCTGTGGCTTTCTTCCATAATGATGGATCGGAAGGAAGAGGGCGCCGAGTGACGGCGCGGTGGCTCCCGCCACCCAACCGTCCGGCGTGATCTCGGCTTCTTCGTAGCCAGGAAACGACTCGATGGCATATCCGGAAATCCCCGACACGCTGACCGCCCTCGAAGAAGAGACCCTGGCCCGCTGGCAGGACGAGGACCTCTTTCGCCAGACAATGGAGGCCACGGAATCCGGTGAGCCATTCGTCTTCTACGAGGGTCCTCCCACCGCAAACGGGCGCCCGGGACTTCACCATATCATCAGCCGGACGATCAAGGATCTCGTGTGCAGGCTCCGGACGATGGAGGGGCGGAGCGTTACCCGTATCGCCGGCTGGGACACCCATGGGTTGCCCGTCGAGATCGAGGCCGAGAAGAGGCTGGGGATTTCGGGCAAGCCCGAGATCGAGGCTCTCGGCATCGCCGAGTTCAATGCGGCCTGCCGCGACTCGGTCTTTACGTATAAGCAGGAGTGGGAAGCCCTTTCCGAACGCATCGGCTACTGGCTGGATTACACGCGGCCATATGCCACTTTCCACGCCGATTACATTGAGAGCGTATGGTGGATCCTCGAGCAGCTCGCGGATCGGGGTCTGTTGTACCGAGGGTACAAGAGCGTCCCGTACTGTCCTCGATGCGGCACCGGGCTCAGCTCTCACGAGGTCGCGTTGGGGTATCGCGACATCGAAGACTCGTCTCTCCACTTCCTGTGCCCTTGGCTGACGGACGAGGGCGAGCCCGACCCCGAGGGGCGGGCGTTCGTGGTCTGGACCACGACCCCGTGGACGATCCCTTCCAACACCGCCCTGGCCGTTCATCCCGATCTCACGTACGTGGACGTCCAGCACGAGGGACGGCGCCTGGTATTCGCCGAGGAGCGTCTCGAGGACGTTCTGGGCGACGGGGTGGAGGTCCTCCACCGGTACGGAGGGGCGGAGTTGGTGGGAACCCGATATGCGCGGGCTCTCGAGATCGTTCCGATGCCTGACGATGCCGGGAACGGCTGGACGGTGATCGCCGAGGACTTCGTCAGCTCCGAAGACGGCACCGGGATCGTTCACATCGCCCCCGCTTTTGGCTCCGACGACTACGCCGCCGGACAGCGGCATGATTTACCCATGCTCCGGCCGGTCGACGATGCCGGACTCTTCGTCGAGGGGACCGAGCTGGTGGCGGGCGTGTTCGTCAAGGACGCCGATCCGGTGTTGGTTGAAGCGCTCGAGGCGCGGGGGAATCTCTTCCGGTTCGGCACCCACGTGCATTCTTATCCGCACTGTTGGCGCTGCGAGTCGCCACTCATCTATATCGCAAGGGACTCGTGGTTCGCGGCCACGTCGACGGTCAAGGAGCAGATGTTGGCCCACAATGGCGCCGCCAACTGGTTTCCGCCGGACATCGGCGAGGGTCGCATGGGAGAGTGGCTGAAGGGAAACGTGGACTGGGCTCTTTCTCGGGACCGTTACTGGGGCACACCCCTCCCGGTGTGGGTGTGCGACGAAGAGCCGGATCATCTGGAGTGGATCGGGAGTTTCGAGCAGCTTGCGGAGCGCGCCGGACCGCTGGGAGACGACTTCGATCCCCACCGTCCCTACATCGATGAGCACACATGGAGTTGTGCCGAATGTGGCGGGACCATGCGGCGGGTGCCGGAAGTGCTCGACGCATGGTTCGACTCCGGATCAATGCCATACGCACAGTGGCACTACCCCTTCGAGGGGCAAGACGAATTCGAGCGGCACTTCCCGGCCGACTTCATCTGTGAAGGCCTCGATCAGACGCGGGGATGGTTCTACTCCCTCATCGCCATCTCCACGATGCTGGACAAGGGCCCGCCGTTCCGAAACGTGGTCGTGAACAATCTGATTCTCGATGCCGAGGGTCAGAAGATGTCCAAATCGGTTGGCAATACGGTGGATCCATGGGATGCGATCGCCGACCATGGGACGGACGCCATCCGCTGGTATCTGATCACATCGAGCAACCCGTGGGTCCCGAAACGGTACGATCCAGCCGCCGTCCAGGAAGCCTCGCGGAAGTTTCTGGATACGCTCCTCAACACCTACCGCTTCTTCACGCTTTACGCCAACGCCGAAGATTGGGTGCCCTCGGACGCCGATCCGGCGCCACAAGACCGCAACCTGCTCGATCGTTGGTTGATTTCGAGGCTGACTTCGGTGGTGACGGAGGTGCGCTCCGAGTTGAACGCCTATCAGCTCACACGGGCCTATCGAACGCTGGGCGAATTCCTCAGTGAGGAGTTGTCCAACTGGTATGTCCGGCGGTCCAGGCCCCGGTTCTGGGGCAATACGGACGACGACGACGCTCGCGCGGCATTCCGGACCCTCTGGGAGGCGCTGCGCACCGTGTGCCTCCTCTCGGCTCCGGTGACCCCCTTCGTGTCCGACTGGATCCATCGTGGACTCACCGGGAAGAGCGTTCATCTCGAGACGTTTCCGGGGGATGCCTCCATGCAGGAGCCGGAGGCTCGTGACGAATCGCTCGAAAGGGAGGTCGAAGCCGTGAGGGCGCTGGTGACCCTCGGCAGGGCGACCCGTGAGGAGGTCAAGATTCGGGTGCGTCAGCCACTGAAGCGGTTATCCGCGGTCGTGCCCGGGGGCCTAGAGATTCGGAGTGAGGTCCTGGACCTGCTCCAGGACGAACTCAACGTCAAGGCCGTGGACTTCCTGGCTTCGGCCGAGGGCCTGACTACGCTGGCCGGGAAGCCGAACTACAAGACCCTGGGTCAGAAATTCGGCAAAGAAACGGAGCTCGCCGCCACTGCGATCCGTGAACTCTCCGAGCCGGACCTGAGGGCTCACACGGCAGGGGATCCGGTATCGATCGAGATCGCGGGCCGAGCCGTTGTGCTCGATCCCGAGGATCTGACCGTCGCCGAGGAGTCCAAGGGCGATTTGGTGGTGCGGTCCGAGGGCGGGTACACTGCCGCTCTCGACCCCACTCTGGATGAAGACCTCAAGTCAGAGGGGAGTGCGCGGGAGTTGGTGAACCGCATTCAACGGCTCCGGAAGGAGTCCGGCCTGGCCATCACCGACCGGATTCGGCTGGGCGTATACGGTCCGGAGCATATCAGAACGGCGGCGGGTGATCACCATGACTTCATCTGTGGTGAGACTCTCGCGGTTCGACTCGAGATCGATGACAGCCAGGACACCGTCGCTGGCTACGACGCCGTCCAGAGCGTCAGGATCGACGACATGGACGTCGTGATCGCACTCAATCGGGGCGTAGAGGGCGACCCGTCGGAGGGTCGGCCCGGGGCCGGAGCCCAGGACTGAAAGTGAGCGAGGAACGGGTGGAGGTCCTCACGGTTGATCGCGACGGGGATCGGCTCGACGCCTACGTGGCGGGAAATTCCGATCTCTCCCGGGCCCGGGTGCAGGCGCTGGTCGCCGAGGGACGAGTAACGGTCGACGGTCACGTCGCCCGAAAGTCCGATCGGCTCGAGGCGGGGCAGGAGATCGAGGTGCGTGTTCCGCCGCCGGAGCCGCTGGACGCCCAACCGGAGGACATCGCGCTGGATGTGGTGTTCGAGGACCCGTCCCTGATCGTTGTGAATAAACCCCCCGGCATGGTGACCCACCCCGCTCTCGGGCATCCCACGGGAACCCTGGTGAACGCGTTGCTTGCGCACACCGCCGATCTGTCCGGTATTGGAGGAAAGCTTAGGCCCGGCATCGTTCACCGTCTGGATCGCGATACCTCGGGGCTCATGGTGGTGGCGAAGACGGACAGGGCGCACCACGCCCTTTCCGAAGCTCTTCAACAACGTGAAATTAAGCGTCTGTATATTGCGGCGTCATGGGGGCACCTTTCCGATTCACCTTTTGAGGTTGACGCACCGATCGGACGTGATCCGACGGACCGGCTACGCATGGCCGTCGTGGACAGGGGACGCCACGCCGTGACGCGTATTCGAGTGGTGGAGCGTTGGCTCGGCGCCGAACTGTTGCGGGTCGCGCTGGGTACGGGGCGGACCCATCAGATTCGGGTCCATCTGGCGCATATCGGACATCCCGTGGTCGGGGATACCCTCTATGGGGCGGGCTGGGAACGCGGGATGGGCGGAAAAGCCCGGCAATGGGCTAGGACGCTGAGCCAAAAGGTGGAACGGCAGTTCCTCCACGCGTGGCGGCTCTCTTTTGCCCATCCGGTGAGTGGAGAGGTAATGCGGTTTGAGCAGGCTCTCCCGGCGGATCTCCAGACGTGCGCCGAGTGGGCACGAAACGACTGAGTTGATGTTACGGAGGCTGGTGTAGAGCTGTGGTAGCGACGGACCTGGATCCTAGGTTTACGTTCGATAGCTTCATCGTGGGACCGGCGAACCGGCTCGCGGCGGCGGCGGCGCGGCGCGTGGCCGACGCGCCCGGCACGTCCTATAACCCACTCTTCATCTATTCGTCATCGGGTCTGGGGAAGTCGCACATCCTCAATGGCATTGCACACTATGCCGCGCGCGTACATCCCGGTTTTGGCGTCGTTTACGTCACGGTTGAAAGCTTCCTCAACGAACTCACCCAGGCCGTCCAGGCCGGATCGGAGGAAGAACTCCGACAACGGTACGAAGAGCTCCACATCCTGCTCCTGGACGACGTCCAGTTCTTTACCGGGCAGAAGGAAGCGCAGGAGATGCTGCTCAGACTTCTGGATGGGATGAATAAGTCCGGGGGTCAGGTCGTTCTGGCCAGTGACCGTCCGCCCGCCGAGATCAACGGACTGGACGAGCGCCTGCTCACTCGGTTCTCGGGCGGGTTGATCGTCGACATCGCCGTGCCTGAGTACGAGACCAAGGTGGCGATCCTTCGTAAGAAAGCCGAGGAGCGGGACCAGACGTTTGAAGCGGGCGTGGCCGAAGCGCTCGCCAAGCACGCCTTCCACAGCGTCCGTGAACTGTCGGGGGCGCTCAACAAGATTCTGGCCATCCAGGAACTGGAGGGCCGTCAGGTAGGGGCGGACGAGATCGAGGAACTGGCGGGCCTCAAGGAAGCGGCGGGGGCGTCAGCCGAAGGACCGATGGCCGGCCAACAGCTCCTCGATGAGTTCGGCTCGTTCATGGAAGAACTTTCCCATACGGTGGCGCACAAGGGGGAGGGGACGGAGGAGGAGCCTTGGAGAAGGCTCCTCCGGGAGACGGCCGAGATCTTCGAGAAGGAGGGATTCTCGGGCACCCGTCTGCGCCGGATCCTGGATTCCGGCCAGTCTCCCACTGACCCCCAGGAAATGGCCGACCAGTTTCGTAGAGACGTCGCCAAGCTCCGTGAAGTGGAAAAATCGCTAGCCACCGCCGGCAATCCCTGGCCGGAGGCTGCCGTTGGTGTACTCAAGGATCCCGAGCGTGTGGATGAAGCGGTCTCGTTGCTCGCCTCGGCCGAGGAGCGAGTCAGGCCCTTCCCTCGCTTGGGAGACGGCCCTTTCTTGGCGGATCTTCAGTCCAATTTCGAGCCAGTCGTGATCAAGGCGGCCGCTCAACTCATCAGCGAGGAGCGTCCTGAATACAATCCGCTCTACGTATGGAGTAAGAATCGTGAGGGTCCGTTGGCGCTGGTCGCGGCGACGGCACGATCCTTTCGTGAAGAGCACACGCTTGCGAATGTGGCGGTCGTTTCGGCTGCGGAGTTCGCCGAGGACTACATTCGGGCTTTGTCGGACGGTGTCGCCGGGGCCTGGCGAGAACGCTGGTGGGATGTGGACTTCTTGGTTCTCTACGACGCCGAGTTGATTTCCGGAACGGAGCGGGCCAAGGACGAGTTCTTCCACCTCTTCGAGGCGTCGAAGCGCACGGGCACCAAGATGATGATCGCGGCCGACCGGGCGCCGTCCGGGATTGCCGACATCGACGAGAGGCTGCGGACCCGCTTCGAGATGGGCCTCGTCGTCGAGGCGCCCGGCCAGGGTCTGCCCAGTGGTGCCGGAACGCTGAATCTGGAAGACGCGCCACCCGAGTACATACAGGACGATGACCTCTGGGGCGGGTTCATGCGGCCCAAGGCGGGCGACGCGACTGTTCCTCCGATCGAGGATTTCGAGGTGGGCGATCGCGCTGGCCTCATGCCCACCGGGGGCGAGCCAGCGGCCGCGCCTGCCCCCGCTGCACAACCGGAGGTGCCAACGCCGACCGAAGAACCAGCGGCTCCGGTGGCTCCTCCAGCGGCTCCGGTGGCGGCTCCTCCGGCGGCTCCGACGGCGGCTCCTCCAACGGCCCCTCCAACGGCTCCGGCCGCGGCCCCTCCAGCGGCTCCGGCGGCGGCTGGGGAGCCCGCCGCGGTTTCCTCGGCATGGAAGCCCTCCAAGGAAAACGTGGTGTGGGACTGGCGGGCAGTGGAAGAACGCATCGTGGAATTGACCGAGTAGGCATAGGGACGGCATGGCAATCAAAGGGGCACTCAGCGACGTCAGCCTTGCGGATATCTCCCAGCTGCTCGGCATGGGAGGAAAGACCGGGTGCCTGAGCCTTACCCACCAGGAGAACGAGGGCTACGTGTACTTCGAGGGCGGAAACGTGATCTTCGCCTCGGTCAAGGACCGGCCGGACCGGCTCGGAGATCTTCTGGTCACCCATGGAATGATCGACGACGCTCAACTCAAGGCGGCGATGGCCCACCAGGCCCAAAAGCCCGGACAGAGACTGGGTGAGGCGCTCGTCGAGCTGGGCGCCGTGACGCAAGAGAAGCTGGACGAGTTGATCTCCGTACAGATCGAAGAGTCCGTCTACATCATTTTTCAATGGAGTGAAGGGACCTTCGAATTCGAGCCGGATGTGATGCCGGACGAAAACGTATTTCGCGTTTCGATCAGCATCGATGCTCTCCTCATGGAGGGAGCGCGTCGGGTGGACGAATGGAGCGTGGTCGAGAAGAAGATCACGTCCATGGACCTCATCTTCGCCTTGGAACGAAATCCCCTCGAGGATGAGGGCCTCGACCTCACCGAGGACCAGAAACGGATCATCCCACTGATCGACGGGCAGCGTTCGGTCACGGATTTGGTCACCGATTCCGGACTTACCGAGTTCGACACCGGAAAAGCGCTCTACGGCTTGATCCAAGCGGGGTTTGCTGTCCAAGTTGGCAAGCGCGTCGGCGAGGACGAGGCTAAGGGATCCGTCGAAGAACACCTCAAGGTCGGGCTGGCCGCGTACAAGTCCGGATCGATGGAGGAGGCCACCCGTGAGTTCCGAAAGACGCTCGAGGCTGATCCGACCCACGCCGACGCTCGGGCCCATCTGGCGCTCATCAGCTTGAGGCAGGGCAAGGCACAGGAGGCTCTCGTCCACTTCGAGGGGATGGGCGAGGACACGAAACCCACGTACGCCCTGCTTCGGAATCGCGCTTTCGCGTACGAGCGGCTGGGGAAGTACGCCGAAGCGCTCGCAGCCCTGGATGCGGCCGAGAAGCTCAATGGGGGCGATGCCGATCTGGCCCTCGCCCGGGGCATCGTTCAGATGAAATCGGGAGATGGTGCCGCCGCGATGAGCTCGCTCAGGTCCTACAAGGAAAAGCTCGGATCGGAGACGCCCCCGCCGATGTTCTACGCTTTTGGCGTGATTGCCGCGGGACTCGCGGGGGACATGGGCGGAGCTTTGGAGATCGGTGAAGAGGGGCTCAAGCAGTATCCGGATGAAGGGGCGATCCTCGTCAATACAGGGGCGGTCCTGGAGCATCGGGGGGACAGCGAGGGTGCGAAGGCCTATTACGAGAAAGCCATCAGCGGCGATTCTCCGCCCCCCCAGGCCTACAAGGCTCTCGGGGACCAAGCTCTGAGCCACGGGGACAAGACTCAGGCCAAACAGCACTACGAGTCGGCGCTGAGATGGAACCCCCGCCTCGGGGAGGACGTCTTGATCAAGCTGGGCGCCATCGAACTCGAAAGCTCGAAGGCCGAGGAGGCCGCAGTGCTGTGGCGTCGAGCCCTGGAGTTGAACCCCGACAACACGTCTCTCCGGACCAAGATCGAACAGCTCGGGGCCGCGGTAGGAACGTGATTCCCGCCGTCCTGGCCCTGATTCTCGCGATCGGGCAGGACACGATCGCTGACGCTCCGGATGCGCCCTCGCAAGACGACATCGAGCTGAGTCTTCCGGAGGGCCGGCACCTGGTCGGGGCGCGGGCCACCATCTCGTTCGTTTCTGCCGATTCGATCAAGGCCGTCCGTGTGCTCCGGACGTTGGATGCCTCGACCCCACTGCCCGGCCTCCCCGCCGGGGTGCCGAGCGGCGTGCTTCTCATGCTGGCCCCGGACGAAGCCCAGTTCGTTCGCCTCACCGGGGGAGCGGCTCCGGACTGGGGTGCCGGAGTGGCGTTGCCCGCACAGTCGGCGATCGTCATTCCCGCGTACGCGTCAGAGCGGGGCGCGGGCTGGAGCGACGCCCGTCTTCTGCGTCACGAATGGGCGCACGTGGGCCTACATCAATACCTGGAGGGACTTCGCGTGCCTCGTTGGTTCTCCGAGGGATACGCTCAGTGGGCGAGTGGTGGGTGGGATTGGAGCGAGGGGTGGAAGCTTCGGATCGCGTTGGCTCGCGCGGGCAGCCCACTCGACTCCCTTACGTTTTCGTGGCCGAGGGATGAGGCCAGGGCTCGCACCGCATATCTCCTGTCGGCCACCACGGTGGAGTACCTGGTCGTCGAGAGTGGGCCGCGGGCGCTCGAGGTGCTTCTGCGACGGTGGAGGGACGAGGGAAACTTCGAGAGGGCGTTCCGGGCCACGTTCGGATCGACCACCGGTCAGTTCGAGGAGGACTGGCGGCGTTACGTCGAGGATCGCTACGGGTGGCTGTTCGTGCTCTCCCACTCGGCCGTATTTTGGGGGTTACTGAGCGTGGTGCTCGTCGTCATGGTCTGGGTCCGGAAGGGGGCACGGCGCGAACGGATGGCCCGACTCCGAGCGGCGGACATCCCGGATCGGCCCAGTTTTTGGCTGACGCCCGACGGCTTACCCGACGGCTCACAGAACGACGCTCCTGGACCCGACCCGGACGGGCCGGAGTAAGAGTTGGCAACGCGCTTCTAGAAAGGACCCAAAGTGTCTCGCATCCTCCTGGTCGACGACGACGCCGACCTCCGATCCGTTTTTCGAGAGAAACTCGAGTATTCGGGTCACGAAATAGACGAAGCGGACAGCGCAGAGGTCGCGCTGGCCAAGGTCAGCGCCTTCGATCCAGCGCTGGTTGTCACCGATGTACGCATGGAGGGGATGACGGGGCTCGAGCTCCTGAGCCGGATCCGGGAATCCATGGAATCCGTCGACGTGATCGTCATGACGGGGCACGACACGATGACGTCCGCCGTGGAGGCCATGAAGTCGGGCGCCTTCGACTACCTCGTGAAGCCGGTCGGGCTCAAAGAGTTAGAGACCGTAGTGGATCGTTGTCTGAGCGATCAGGAGGTCAACCGAGCCGCCCTCGCGCAACGCGAGGCCGACGGCGAAGAGGCCGACG
>JBDHFN010000088.1:0-11704 GCA_039590375.1 Gemmatimonadota bacterium | reverse complement strand
CCCACCATCCACTCACCTCCATTTCGATAGCTGAAGAGCTCCTCGCATGCGAGGAAGAACAGGCGCCAGCGATGATACCAACGGACGGCGTCCGATCCGTACGTAGGCTCGAAGACCCTGAGGACCTCGTCACGGCGCGTCTCCAACCGCTCCCTCCACGCGCGGGCCGTTCGGCTGTAATGAAGGCCATCCACCGCCCACTGGTCCTCCAACTCCAAGTCCCGGTTGAAGCGCGGCAGCAGATCGAGCGACGGCATGATCCCCCCGGTGAAGAAGTGACGGCCCATCCAGTTGTCGGCCCCGTCGGTCTCGAAGGGATAGGCGAACTCACGGTGGCAAAACACGTGCACGAAAAGTCGCCCGTCCGGCCGGAGCCAGCCACGAATACGACGAAGCAACTCGTCGTAATTCCGCATGTGCTCAAACATCTCGATGCTGACCACCCGGTCGAAGCCCTCGTCGAGGTCGAAGTCGTTCATGTCGGCGGTGATCACGCGCACGTTCCGCGGAGCCCGAGCCTCGATGAACCGCCGCTGGGGCGCTGAATTGGACACGGCCGTGATGCGGCTCCCCGGATGAGTCCGCGCCATGTGCAGCGTCAGAGAGCCCCAGCCACATCCGAGCTCGAGAATGTCGTGGCCGTCCTCGAGCGCAGCCCGCTCACAACTGATCTCGAGCATGCGTCGCTCGGCGTCGGCCAGATCGCGAGTCCCCTCGGGCCAGTAGGCGCTGCTGTACTTGAGGTGCGGCCCGAGCACGAGCTGGAAGAACTCGGGTGGTACTTCGTAGTGCTGCTCGTTCGCCTTGTCCATCTCGAGGGCGACCGGACTCTTGGCCAGCTCGCGCGCGAAGTCGGCTGTGTTCATCCCATCCGCCGCGTCGCGAAGCCGCTGGACCAGGAGTCGCCGAACGCCGAGGCGAAGACCCGGAAGCGGAACCAGACCGCGCTCCGCCAGCTCCAGGGCCATGGAACTCATGATCGGTCGACCGTCGAGGCGGTCATGACGCGGCGGCCTTCGGAAGGGATCATGCTGGGTGTTCCTTCGCGGGCCAGGGGACGTACAGCCGAGGCCTTCGGCTTGGCGAACAGGAGTTGGACGTCGCCGAGAACGGCCTCGTCGAAGCCGGCCTCACAGTACGAGAAGTAGAAGGACCAGAGTCGCTTGAATCGCTCGTCGTATCCGAGCGCGCTGATCTCTGGCCAGTTCCGGCCAAAACGCTCCCGCCAACGCCGGAGCGTCTCCGCATAGTGCGGCGTGATGTCCTCGAGGTGGACGAGCCGTAAGTCGGTAGCCGCGGCGGCGGTGGCGAGTACGGACACCGCCGGAATGCAGCTGCCCGGAAAGATGTATCGTTTGATGAAGTCGACTTCCCGGCGAGCCGACTCGTAGTAGCGGTCCTGGATCGTGATCGCCTGAATGGCCGCTTTCCCGTGCGGCTTCAGGAGCTTCGAGCACTGCTCGAAGTACGTCCCGAAATACTGGTGCCCGACCGCTTCGATCATCTCGATCGAGACGAGCTTGTCGTACGTGCCCTCGAGGTCTCGATAGTCCCGGTGAAGCACCGTGATCCGCTCAGTCAGACGGGCGGCGGCGACCCGTTGGGTCGCCAACACGTGTTGTTCCTCGGAGATCGTGGTCGTGGTCACGCGGCACCCGTACGTCGATGCGGCGTGTAGGGCGAAGCCGCCCCAGCCGGTCCCGATCTCGAGGACGTGGTCCGCGGGGGTCAACTCGAGCTTTCGACAGATACGATCGTACTTTTCGATCGAGGCGTCCCGCATCGAGCTGTCGGCGGTCTCGAAAATCCCGCAGGAGTAGGTCATCGTGTCATCGAGAAACTGGGCGAACAGCTCGTTGCCGAGGTCGTAGTGTCGGCTGATGTTGCCCTTGCTTCCCAACCGGGTGTTACGGTTCAGGCCGTGGAGGAGGGCCCGGACCGGCTGAGCGAGGCGCGCCAAGCCGGTCTCCAGGCCGTCCAACGCCTCGCGGTTCCGCAGAAAGAGCCGGACCAGCGCCGTTGCATCGTCGACGTCCCAGCCGCCCTCGACGTACGATTCTGCGGCCCCGAGGTGTCCTCCGAGAGCCATGGCGACGAAGAAGCCCGGATCGTGGACCGTCACGGTCGCGGCCGGCCCGTCGCCGGAACCGAAGACGGTCACATCTCCATCCCAGCGAAGGGTGAGACGCCCCTCGGTGAGTCGCTCCAGGCGGGAGTGGACCGCGCGGCGCCCGATGTTGGAGAAAATGCTCATGCGGTGCGCTTGTTCGGGTGGGCGTGGAACGGCGTGCCCTTGAGCCAGAGGCGAGCTGCCTGCCAATAGATGGCAGTGGCTATCCGGGCAGTCATCCAAGGATGTCGGATCAGGGCTTTGGACAGGCTGGCCGAGGTGATCTCCCGTCTTTCTAGGTCCAGCCCCGCGTCGAAGGTCCTAACGCCCGCCCGGACGTTTTCCATGTGTACCGTCAGGCGGTCGGCCGGGTCGGTGAAGCGCCACACGTAGGAGTGATCCATCTCCATGAACGGCGACACGTGGAACACCTTATCGAACCGGTGACGATGGCTCGTTGCGGTGCCGTCTTGGGAGGCAGGGCGCAGGGCGTACGTATGGCGCTCGTTCCACGGGGTGTTCGTGATCTCAGCAAGGATCGTCTCGACGCGCTCTCCGTCTGGAGCAAAGCAGTAGTAGAACGTGACCGGGTTCATGACGTAGCCGAAGTAGCGCAGGTGCGTCAGCACGCGGACGGGACCTTCGGGACGGCGGCCGGTCTGGCGCTCGGCTTCGGCTCGCGCGGCGTCGGCCAACGGCTCGAGGGGATCGCCGAGGTAGTCCGCCCGTCGGAACCACGCGGGTGCCGGTTTGCGCGCCGACCAGAGCCAGCGGCCGTCGAAGATCTCCGGAAGCTCGTCCAAGTCCAAATACAGCATGAAGATCCGGTAGCGGAAGTCGTGGGGGGAGGGCGTCAGGCGCCGATGGCGCACCGTACCCGTGTACAGGGCACTGTTCACGGCCCCACCCCCGGTCCGCTCGCCGTGTCGTCCCCCAGTGTGCCGGCCATTCCGGCTCCCAGTGTATTGGCCCTTCCGACTCCCCGCTTGCTGGTCGGTTCAGCTCCCAATTGGGCGGTCACCTCCGCCCCCAGTGCGGTGGCCATCTGTACCGCGCTCCGTACACCGTCTTCGTGGAAGCCGAAGCCCCAGTAGGCTCCGCAGTAGTGGATCCGGTCCACTCCGGTGATCTCGTGACGCCGGGCTTGAGCCTTCATGCCCTCCGAAGTGAAGAGTGGGTGGCTGTAGTGGGTCTCGTAGATGATGGCGGCCGGATCGATCCCGTCTTCCGGGTTCAGCGTCACGCAGTACGTCCGCTCGGAGGCGAGCGACTGCAGCATGTTCATGTTGTACGTCACGGCCACCGGCGCGTCTTGCTCGGCGCGGATGCGGTAATTCCACGAGCCCCAGGCGAGTCGTCGTCGGGGCAGAACGGACGTGTCCGTATGCAAGACGACGCGGTTCGTCTGATACGGAAGGGCACCGAGGACCTCGCGCTCCTCCAGAGTGGGGTCGACGAGCATCTCGAGCGCCTGGTCGGAGTGGCACGCAAGCACCACCCGGTCGAAGGGCTCCCCGTTCACGAGGACGGCATCCGGGTTACGACGAACGCTGGTCACAGCGCACCGTGTGCGGATGCGGTCGCGGAACGGCCGGATCAACGACTCCACGTACCGATTCGATCCACCCTGGATCACACGCCATTGCGGCCGGTCGTCTACCGCGAGCATTCCGTGGTTTTCGAAAAAGCGCACGAAGAACTCGGCCGGCATTTCCAACACGCGCCCGGGCGGCATCGACCAGAGCGCCGAACCCATGGGCACCAGATAATGGTCGGCCAGCCGGGAGGAGTACCGCCCGCTCTTCAGGTACTCACCCATGGACTGACCGCGTGCTCCGTTGGCGATGGCCGTCGGGGCATCCCGGTTGAAACGGAGGATGTCGCGGATCATGCCGTAGTAGGCGGGATTGATCAGATTGCGCTTCTGGACGAACAACTGCCTGAGGGTGGATCCGTTGTATTCGAGTCCCGTGCGGTCGCAACGTACGCTGAAGCTCATCGTCGAGGGCTGCGTCGCGACGTCCAAGCCCCCAAGGAGCTCGTTGAAGAGCGGATAGTTGGCCTCGTTGTAGACAATGAAGCCCGTGTCGATGTACCACTCGCCGGCGCCGTCCTCGTGCTGAATCGTATTGACGTGCCCGCCGACGCGATCACGAGCCTCGAAGACGGTGATGTCGTGCCGGGGGTGTAGCAGACGCGCGGCCACCAGCCCTGAAACGCCGCTTCCGACGATGGCGACGCGCATGGTCAAGCAGACTCGAGAAGCCGCCGGGGCGGCTGGCGCAAGTCACGGATTAGGCCGATCGCCTCGAGAACCCTGAGACCGTAGTAGGTCAGGTCGATCTCCCACCAGAAGAACCCTTGGCGTGTGGCGCCCGGATACTTGTGGTGGTTGTTGTGCCACCCCTCGCCGAAGGTGATCAGGGCGAGCACCAAGCTGTTACGGCTCTGGTCGCCCGTATCGTACCGCTGCGTACCGATCTTGTGTGCGAGCGAGTTGATGAAGCACGTACAGTGGAAGAGCACGACCGTGCTGATGAAGAACCCCCAGACGAGCATCTGCCAGCCGCCGAGCACGAACAGCGTGACCGCGAGGAGTGTCGGCACGAGAACGTCGAAGCGGTCCAGGAATCGAAGCTCGGGATAACGGGCGAGGTCTCTGACCTCGTGCATGTCGGTCGGGAAGTTTCCGGGAGCCGTGATCCACCCCATGTGGCTCCACCAAAACCCATGCTCGCTCGGCGAATGCACGTCGTGTTCCGTGTCCGAGTGCCGGTGGTGTTTGCGGTGGTGAGCCGCCCACCAGAGTGGGCCCCTCTGGGCCGCGCTGGCCCCCACGACCGCGAAGACGAGTTGCGCGGCCCGCGATGTCTTGAACGTTCGGTGCGAAAAGTACCGGTGGTAGAAACCGGTGATCGCGAACATGCGGACAGCGTAGAGCCCCACTCCGACCCCCACCGCCGCCCAGCTCCAACCGACCCATATCACGGCGAGGCACGCCCCGTGAACCGCCATGAACGGGAGAACCCGAACCCAGTCCACTACATGCGTGTCGGTCATGTCCGACGTGTCCTGGGAGGAAGCGTCGAACCAGAAGAAGAGCTTACGAAGTGATCTCTTCACGGTTGGGTCTCTGCGGCCACGGGTCGACTGAGTTCGCGGGTCCAAGAGTGGCCTTTCCCCTGCCGCCGGGAGGCGGAGGTCGGCTGCACGCCAACCCCCCCCCCACGTTTGGAGCGCACCTGCAGGCCTCAATGAACCGGCGGAAGCATCACGGTGTCGATCACGTGGATGACACCGTTCGAGGCCATGACGTCGGCGCTGACCACTTTCGCACCCCCAACGTAGACCTCATTCATCCGGACCTCAACCGGAGCTTTGATTCCCGCCAGGGTCTCCGCCTCGGAGATGTTCACCACGGCGTCGGAGGTGACCCGGCCGGCCACCACATGGTACGTCAGAATCTCCGTGAGCTTCTCCTTGTCGGCCAACAGCGCTTCGACCGTGCCGGCAGGCAACTTGGCGAACGCCTCGTCCGTTGGGGCGAACACGGTGAACGGGCCTTCGCCCTGGAGCACGCCTACCAGGCCCGCCGCGTCCAGCGCTGCGGCCAGCGTCGTGAAGGAGCCGGCCTCCACCGCGGTCGTCACGATGTCCTTGAGATTGATCTGGGCGTCCACGGAAGCGGGAGCCACGACCAGCGCCGCGACAGCGGCGGGAACAGTGAGCTTGCGAAGCATCTGTTGTTCTCCTTCTAGGGGTCTCAAACAGGATCGTCTAACGAATGTCCAGGGAATGTATCTCGATAATCATTTGTGTCAAGCTTTTGTAAAGTAATAGCTGAGGCCAGTGTTTGACATCCATTAGACACGATTCTAGTTTTCGTCATGTCCGACTCCGATCATCTCACACCACGGCACCCGATTCGGGTGGTTTCCAAGCGCACGGGGCTGACGCCAGCCGCGCTGCGGGCCTGGGAACGACGCTACGAGGCGGTACGCCCCAGTCGGTCCGATGCTGGGCAGCGGCTCTATTCCGACCAGGATGTAGAACGCCTGAAAACGCTGCGGGAGCTAACCGATCAGGGTCGGCCGATCAGCATGGTCGCGTCGCTCACGTTGGAAGCGGCCGACGCTCTCCTGCGGGAAGACCGGTCGACCTCGGCATCGACGCCCGCAACGGTAGCGAGCGCCCTGGAGAGTCCCGAGGTTCTGGTCCAGGAGGCGTACGCCCGGCTTCAGAGTTTCGACGCTACCGGGCTCGAGCACCACTTGTGGCAAGCCACCATGGCCCTCGGTGCGCCGACGTTTCTGGACGGCGTCGTGGCCCCCCTGCTCTCGCTCGTCGGAGAGGGCTGGTCGGCTGGTCAGCTCACGCCCGCGCAAGAGCATCTGGGCAGCGAAGTCCTCGAGCGGGTCCTGGATCGCATCGCCGATCCGGCCGGGTCGACCGATGGACCCAACCTCGTGGTAGCCACGCTACAGGGCGAACTACATGGTCTGGGTGCACGGCTGGCATCTACGGCAGCCACCTTGGAGGGGTGGTGCGTGACCTACCTCGGAACCGATCTACCCGTCGTCGACATCGCCACCACGGTCGATGCCGTAGGCGCGGGAACAGTGGCGATCAGCGTGGTCGGCACGAACGACTTGGCACGCACCGCTGCGTCCCTGGCCGCGTTACGCGAGCGTTTGAATCCGGCCGTCGAGATTCTCATCGGTGGTGGTGGGGCGGGGCTCATCGAAGAGGATCAGGTTCCGGACGGTGTGACCCTGGTCGATGGGATCGAAGGGCTGAGAAATCACTTGAGGACAAGACACGACACGCGCGGCGAGTCGTGAGGATCGGCCGAGCCGGGCGCCGATCTTACTTCGAAGCCCGACAAAGCCGCGAAACCTTCCTCCACGTACGACGACCCGGGAGAGCTCGAAGCTCATGCGACTGTGGAGTCTCCACCCCACCTTTCTCGACACCAAAGGACTCGTCGCGGTCTGGCGGGAAGGGTTGTTGGCCCAGGCCGTGCTTCGCGGCAAGACGCGCGGGTATCGACAGCACCCTCAGTTGATTCGATTCTTGGCTCACCCGGCCCCGGTCTCAGCGATCAATAACTATCTTCGGGGGATCGTTCGCGAGGCCGAGAACCGTGGGTATCGATTCGACCGGACCCGTATCGGACCCGTTCGGAACGCGACCTCCATCGAGGTGACTCGTGGACAGTTGGAGTTCGAGCGGTCGCACCTCGCGGCCAAGGTCCGCCGTCGCGCACCAACCCGGCTCGACCGCCTCTTGTCGGAGCCTACAATCGGACCGCACCCCCTGTTTCTGGTTCGGGACGGGCGGGTCGAGTCTTGGGAGAAGGGAGCGCCCGAGCTGATCGACTTGGACCAGTAGCCTCTTCAGGGTCCCCATCAGCAAGAGGCGCTGTCTGTCCGTGCCAGAGGACTACCCGGACCTCGAACCTCTCTTCGCCCCAGACTCATCGACATAAGAACCGGAAGCCCAGGGTAACTCCTAGACTTCCGGCCAGTGCCCCGCCAGGGACTCGAACCCCGAACCTACTGATTAAGAGTTCGGTAGCAGCGTATACGCATAGTACTCGTGAGGTAGTTTAAGTTACTGTGAGTTAGGGCGTTAGCGGGTCGGTTGTTCTCTTGAGTGCTCTTGTGACTCGACCAGCTTCAGGAAGTTTGGGGTTGGGGTCCCAAGACCGTCTCAAGCGATCCGTGTCGTCCGACTCGACGGCATCAGGCCTGGCGAGCCATGTTGACAACCCTATCAACGCTTTCGACTATGGCTATAGGCTTGGAGAACTTCTACGCCGACAAAGCAGTGACCGTCCGCGACGGGGTGCGGTGTTCTGTCGACTTCAACAAAGAGGAATCGTCGCATGACCATGCATCGCGCGACCAATGACCAACTCATTCCTGTGGCGCTGGCTTCGAGCGCTGTGATCGGTGTCGCCCTCGCGGCCATCGTACTTCTGTGGGTGCCAGCGGCCTTGACGGCCCAGGCCCACATGCCGGGTGACCACCAGCCACACCTCTTCGCGGCCGCGGACTTCGGCATCAATCCCACCGAGGTGACCTTCACGAAGGACATCGCGCCGATCATCGCGCGAAGCTGCCTAAACTGCCACCGCTCGGATGGTGCGGCCCCCATGGCCTATACGAGCTATCAGGACGTGAGGCGGTATGCCCGCAGGATCAGGGAGAAGACGGCGATCCGGGACCGGATGGGCGCGATGCCGCCGTGGTATGTGGAGAAGGACATCGGCATCCAGCAGTACAAACAAGACCCGTCTCTGACGGACGAGGAGCTGGCGCTGATCCAGGCATGGGTCGACAACGGTGCGCCGGAGGGCGACCCGGCGGACCTGACCGTGGATCTGGACGCGGAGACCCAAGAGGGATGGAGAATCGAGCCGGACCTTATCGTGAGCTCTGCGGAGATCTTCATGGAGGGCGGAGCCCCGGACTGGTGGGGCGAGATCGAGCCGATCGACATCCCGCTGGAGCAGGACCGCTACGTGAAGTCGTTGGAGATCCGGGAGATCAACGATGTGCCCACCGGGGGGACGGGACGGCAGACCGTGGGAGGCAGGTGGGTCGTCCACCACCTGATCTACGGCACGCAGGTGGAAGGACCGGATGGTTTTGAGAGAACCGGCTGGCCGGTGCACGAAGTCGGCCGCAATCCCGACCTGTTCAGCGAGGAGTCCGGGCGGTTGCTCAAGGCTGGCTCGCAGATCACCTCCGAGTCGGTCCATCTCCACTCCACGGGGATCGACACGAGGGCGCGCCTGGAGTTCGGCTTCGAGTTCTTCCCCGAGGACTACGAGCCGGAGTACGGGAGGGCGCGCGTGGGCCTGGGCGATGGGCTGAACATCTCGGTCGTGCCGAACCAGAGAGGCCAGGAGCTGCACGCTTACGCCGTGCTGGAGACTCACGTCAAGATCACCGCCTTCGAGCCCCACCTGCACGCACCGGGCGACCGCATGTGCTTAGAGGCGATCTGGAAACAGCACATCGAGACGCTGAGTTGTGTGGGCTACGACCACAACTGGGTGCGGACGTACACCTTCGCGGAGAACTACGAGCCGCTGCTGCCAAAGGGGACGGTGATGCACATCACCGGCTACATGGACAACACGGACGCCAACTTCAACATCCCCGATCCGAGGAACTGGCAGGGCTCGGGCAACCGGTCGGTGTCGAACATGTTCATCGATCTTGGCATCCAGTTGAGGCTGACCGACGAGCAGTTCGTGCAGGAGATGGCGGATCGGAGGGAAGTGCTGGGGCTTGATGTGAACGATCACGTGATCGGGTGTCCGCTTTGTATGGCCGAGATTCCGCTGCTCCCGGAGATGGAGGAGGAAGAGGAGGGTGAGGGCGAGGAGTCGGACGCCAATTGAACGGGGACGAGGAGTGATGAAGATGAGAGGCACATCGGTTCTCCTTCTGGTCTCGATCCTGGCCACGGCCCCTCAGGGGGCCGAGGCCCAGCGGCAGACGTATACGAAGGGCCAGCCGGTCTACCCGGCGTACGAAGGGTGGGTGGAGAACGCTGACGGTTCGATCGAGATGCTCTTCGGCTACATGAACCAGAACTGGGAGCAGGTGCTCGACATCCCCATCGGCCCCGACAACCGCTTCTCGCCCGGTCCGGCGGACGCGGGCCAACCCACCCACTTCCTTCCCCGGCGTAACCGCTTCGTCTTCCAGGTGCGTGTACCGGAGGGTTTCGAGGAGGACGACGAGTTGGTGTGGTCCATACGGGCGAACGGCCAGGAGTTCCGAGCTTATGGCACGCTCCGTGAGGATCTCTACGTCGACAACATCATCATCATGTCGGAGACGGGGGCGTTGGGTGCGGGGACCAGCGACCCGGAGATCCGGGCGAACATTCCGCCGCAGATCGAGCTGGAAGGGGGGATGGAGCGGAGCGTGGGGGTCGGCGAGACGCTGTCGCTGGCAGCGGTGATCACCGACGATGGTGAGCCGAATCGAGAGAGACGTCGGCTCGCCCGTGAGGCCGCTTCAGCAGCAGCAGCCGCAGCAGTAGCAGCGGAGGCAGACGCAGACGCGCCCGACGCAGAAGAAGAGGCCGAGGCCGACGAAGAAGAGGATGCCGAGCCCACCCCGCGGGAGCTCCTGCAGCAAGCCCTCCAGAGGCGGACGGCGTCATCGACGGTGAGCAAGAGGGTGGCGCTCCACTTCACGTGGTTCTTGTACCGCGGCCCAGACCAGGACTCCGGCCAAGGTGTGGAGTTCGACCCGCCCCAGATCAAGCCGTGGGAGGACACGCGACCCTTCGCCAATTCGCCATGGGCGCTCGCCTGGACCGCCCCGGAGCTTCCGGAGGACGGACGGTGGGTGAGCGAGGTCACATTTTCCGAGCCGGGGACTTACGTGCTGCGGGGTCGCGCGGACGATGGAGGACTGTATTCGGACGTGGAGGTGACAGTGCGGGTACAGGCTACGGTGTTTTGAGCCCCAAACTCATCGATACGTAGAAGCCGAAAGCCCAGATAACTCCTGGGCTTCCGCCAGTGCCCCGCCAGGGGCTCGAACCCCGAACCTACCGATTAAGAGTTCGATAGCAGCATATACGCGGAGTGCCCGAGAGGTCCTCCAAGTGTTAGAGGGTTAGGGGGTCGAACCGACACCGATGACGGAGCCGATCCCCGACTTCGACTTCGATCAGTCCCTGCCCGCCGGGGTGGTCGAGGTTGGTAGCCTGGACGGCGGTCCCGAAATAGGTTGTCTCTTCCCTGACTTCGAAGAGAAGGCCCACCAGCGCCAGGAGCAACTCAATGATCCGGCCCGTCATGGTCGTTCAACACCAAGCAGTCCCCCGTTCCGTCCCCTCGGCCCTGAAGGCGCGAGCTAGATTCTTGGTCGTTGGGGCACTGGCTATCACGCTCGGGGCGTGTGCCGATGCGCCCGATACCGCAGGCGACGACGCGTCTGCCGGGGCGCCTGAGGTGACCCGTGGTTCCGTCACAATCACGTCTCCGGTCGATGGTGAGGTGGTGCCGGCGGGCTCGCTGTTGGTGACACTCGAGGTAGCGGGATTGACCATCGCCCCCGCAGGTACGATGGAGCCGGGTACGGGGCACCATCATTTGGTGGTGGATGCGGATCTCCCCACCGTCGGTATGCCGATTCCAGCGACCGAGGGAGTGTACATCCACATGGGCCAAGGCCAGACCGAGTATGAACTCACCGGTCTTGAGTACGGGGAGCACACATTGATTGCCGTGGTAGGTGACGGGGCCCACATGCCGCTGATGCCCATAGTCGCCGATACCGTCCGTTTCGTCGTGCGGTAGTGCCCGCACCGTCGTTGTCCGGGAGGGTCCGCACGATCGTCGTCCGGTGGTTCGGGCATGAAAAGAAGCGGAGGGGGTGCCCAACTGTGGGCCCGTCTATCGGCCCCGAGCGCGACTTCAGGGCCTATCTGCGTGGGGCATGATCAGGAAAGACAGGACGCATCGCCGCATGTAGCCTCCTTGCTGAAGGAAAAAGCAGGAGACCCCTACTGGGGAGTCTTGATGCCGGACACCAGGTCGCTCGACTCCTTCCTAGCTCC
>JBDHFN010000087.1:0-11764 GCA_039590375.1 Gemmatimonadota bacterium | reverse complement strand
GGAGATCTTCTCCGTGACCGACAACCGCCCTTCAGGCGCAGACGTTGCCCAGCCTGCCCGTCCCCCCACAGTAGCTCGTATCCTGAAGCTGAATGACGATGCCGTCGGGGTCGGTGAAGAAGAGCTCTGGCGTGTCACCTTCTGCACCGCCCAGCTCCTCACGGCGCATTCGCACCCACGAGACCATCGGGCCCGGTGGGCCGGTGGCGTCTCCTCTGGGCCTCACGCCGAACTGCGAAAGGGCTTGCTGGACCTCGTCCGGATCGAATCCATCCATCGCGAGACACACTCGCGTGATGCGAGGCGTCGCGCCGGCCGCCGCGCTGCCATCGATGAGAAGGCGCTGAGGTCCGGATCCGACGCCCAGCATCGGCACCGTTCCATGGCGTCCCTTCACCGTCATTCCGAAGAGCGCCTGATAGAAGTCCAGGGAACGCTCCTGGTTCGGAACGCTTAGCGTGAAGCTCTGGAAGTCGCGCACGACGAGCACGCTTTCGAGCGGCTGTACGCTTGGACACCCGTCGCCCAGGACTCCGGGTCCGCCGCAGTAGCTCAGATCCTGAAGTTGGAAGCGAATCCCATCGGGATCGTTGACGTAAAATTCCGGCGTCCCCTCGTTCGCGCCGCCGTTCTCCGGACCGCGCGATCTGACCCACGCCCTCATCGGAGCGGCTTCGGAGGTTCCCGTTCTCGACACGCCGTGTCGGGCCAGAACCTGCGTGATCCGATCGACATCGAAGCCCTCGACCGTCATGCAGAAATGGCCCCAGCCTGGTCTCGCCCCCTGGCTCATGGTGATGTACTGAGGTCCGGAGCCAACCCGAATCCCCGTGGCCCCGACGCTGTAGCCTGCGTCCAAACCCTGGGTCCCGCCCTGTGTGTGATTAATGGGCCAGCCGAAGAGTCCCTGATAGAACTCCATCGAGCGTTTCTTGTCTGAAACCGCGATCGCTATGTGGTTCAGCGCGCGCAGCGTGAGCCTGGGCCGGGCCTCCTGCGCCAGAAGCCGACGTGCCGCCGCGAGCATCGGGACTGACATGAGAAGCGACCTGCGGGTCATCTGATAGGTCATCTGATCCTCATCGCCTAGGTACAGGGAAGTGGGTCGGCGCTAACCATCTACGAAACCAGCAGGATCACCCAGCAGCAGGAATCTCGTCGCTGGGCTCGAGGCGCACGATCGGCGTCGGGGCACTGCTCCGATCATCGATCGCGATGTAGATGTAGCCGTCCGGCCCTTGCGTGATGGCTCGGATGCGCCCCAAGCCGTACACCAACGGAGGCCGCTCCATCCTCCCGACATACACATCCTCTCCGCTACCCACGAGAGGCAGTCGGGCGATCTGTGGATGGGCCATTCCTCCCATGAAGACGCTGTTCTTCCACTCCGGGAAGCGGTCGCCGGTGTAGACCATCAAGCCCGAGGGGGCGATCGAAGGAGTGAAGTGTTGGAGCGGCTGTTCCATCCCTCCGACTTCTCTCGTCGAGAAGAGCTGGGTTCCCCCATAGTTCGTTCCGTAGCCGATGACGGGCCAGCCGTAGTTCCGCCCCGGCAGGATGAGGTTCAGCTCGTCTCCGCCCTGCGGCCCATGCTCGCTCTCGAAGATGTCACCTGTCTCGGGATGGATGGCGAGGCCCTGTGGGCTGCGGTGGCCGTAGCTCCAGATCTCGGGAAGGGCGTCGGTTCGACCGACGAACGGATTGTCCGCAGGGACGCTTCCGTCGTCATGGAGGCGAATGACCGTCCCCTGGTGGTTTGTGAGATCCTGGGCAGGGTGCTGATACGCAGTTGTCATCGCCGGAGACGCCTGCCGGTCACCAACCGTAATGAAGAGGTAGCCTTGCGCGTCGAAGGCCAGCCGGGATCCATAGTGACCTCCGGTACGGCTCCACGCCTGAGCCTCGAAGATCTCCTCTACGTCCTCTAATGCGTTGCCCTCGAGCCTGCCTCGAATCACGGCCGTCGTGCCCTGCTGCCCGTCTTCGTTCGGCTTCGAATAGCTGAGGTAGATGAGCCGGTTGGACTCGAAGTTCGGGTGGAGCACCACGTCGAGCAGGCCGCCCTGCCCCACGTACCGGACTTCTGGTATGCCTGCGATGGGCTCCTGCTGGAGAACCCCGTCGCGCACGATCCGCAGCCGCCCGGGCTGCTCCGTGACCAGCATCTCACCCCCCGGCAGGAAGGCAATGGACCATGGGTCCTCCAGACCCTCCACGACGGTTACGACGCGGTAGGGTCCACGCTCGGATTGGTATACCTGCGCCTGGGCCCGGGCCGAGGGCACGATCCAGAGGCCGAGCATGATACCAAGGGTTGGGATGAATGAGCGGGTCGGGCGCATCTCTACCTCCTCACGGTTGGCGTTCCTGCGTCTCGGTCAAAATGCGGCGGCAGTTCCGGAAAAGCCACCGCATGTTCCAAGGGAGGTATGGTCACTGACACCAACCAGAGGGGCAACCCCTTTCACTGGCGAGTGAACCCGCTTGACAGTTCCTTTGCGGCCCTCTACGTGTAAGGCTCACCCGTCCATAACACCAAGCATGCACGCTTCATGGAGGAATCTCATGCGCTTCGCTTCCATCCCCCTGGTTGGCGCCTTCTTGCTGGCACTGACGCCGATGCAGGTCTCTGCCCAAGCGACGGAGAGTGCCGAGCCGTTCTTTGTCGCTACCTTCGAGGTCGACGGGGCGCAGATGGTTGGTCTAATCCTCCGGAATCAGCTCGCGGTCGACATCGATGCGGCCAACCGTAACCTGCAGCAAAACCCGGCCTTTCCCGAGATGACGATGCCCGAGGACATGCTCCAGCTGATCGGGCTGTACGAGTACGGCCTCAAGTCTCGACTATACGAGATCGTCAACCACCTCGTGGAGGACGGAATGCTCGCCGGGGGCAACCGTCCCAGCTTCATCCATGATTTGGGTGACGTCGATATCCAGGCGCCGATTCAGTATCCCGGCAAGATCTTGAATGCGGCGGGTAACTTCTACACCCACATCTGTGAAGGCTGCACGCCAGAGGAGCTCGAGGCGTCCAACCGGGAGCGGGCGGCCAATCGCGGAGTCCCCTATCTCTTCCTCAAGCCGGCGAGGGGCGCCGTCATCGGGACCGGTGAAAACATTGTCATCCCCGAAGGGCGGAATCGGACCGACTGGGAGATCGAGTTTGGTACGGTCATCGGCCGCACCGGGAAGTACATCCCAGCCCAGGACGCACAGGACTATGTCTTCGGCTACATGGTGACGATCGACATCTCCGACCGGGGCGGACGGCCGCCGGGCGGGTCCGGTTCCGGATCGGACTGGTTCGTTGGCAAGGGGCACGACACCTTCGCGCCCCAGGGTCCCTGGATCGTTCCCAAAGAGTTCTACGGAGATCCAATGGAGCGGCTGCACCAGGTGCTTACCATCGACGGCGTAACGGTCCAGGAGGCCCGGGCCGGCGACATGATCTTCAACGTCTGGGAGCTCATGGAGTACGCCTCGTCCCTGATCACCCTTTTTCCCGGGGACGTTGTGAACAGCGGGACGACGGGCGGCACGTCCATGGCAGGCTTTGAAACTGGGGTCCGGAGCGGCTACCTCGAGCCGGGCGAAAGAATCGAGGCCACGATCGAGGGCATTGGGACGCTCGTGCATGAGGTCGTAGCTGGCGAGCCGCCTCCGAGCAACCTCTCCGGCGCCCAGCTTCCCCCGGTCGATAGCTACCGCCCCCGCAACTGACCGTGTCGTAGCCAGCGCAACCTGCTCGAACGAATAGAGGCCCGTCCGGCCCAAGCGCCGGACGGGCCTTGTTCGGAGGAGCCCCGCCCCAACCAGCCTGCCACATGCGGACACGAAGATCACAGCGCCGATCAAGATCGTGGCGCCCGAGCCACCTCGTCCGAAGATGTTGGGTCCTACGGTTGGCGGGTTCATTTCTCTATCGGCTCCAAATGATGAAGGTCATGAAAGTGATACTTGCGGTGCCTCCACGTCCGCACAAGCGTCATACCCTCGTCCGCGAAGGGGGTCTATGGGACGTCGAGCGGACGGAATTGGGGACTCTGAGCAACCGGATCCTGCGCGGTTCTTCTGGAGACGAGACGGGTGCTTGCACGCTGGACCCGGGAGCCTCAGTATGCTTGTTGAGGATCAAGGCTTCCGGGCGTCTCACAGAGGAGGAGAGTCGCGATGAACCCCTCACGTCGTAGGGTTTGGTGCCGCGCGCTGTTGAACCTTTCGTTGATCGCCGTGATGGGAGGTATCGGCGCGCCATCGCTCACCGGCCAAGTGTCGAGCCCGGTGCGCGATGCCAGCCTCGACAACGCCGAGCCGTATCTCTACGCCGCGGAGGATTTCGGGATCGATCCGGCGGGGGTGACCTACCACAAGGACATCGCCCCGATTCTCCGTGAGAACTGCGTGAAGTGCCACACGGCTACGGGGATGGCGCCGATGGCGCTGACCACGTATCAGGAGGTGCGGCGGTGGTCTCAGAGGATCAAGGAACGGACCGCCATTCGCGACCGGAGGGGGGCGATGCCGCCGTTCTTCGTTGAAAGGAACATCGGGATCCAAGAATTCCGCGACTCCGAGTACCTCAGGGACGAAGAACTGGCGAAGATCCAGGCCTGGGTGGACCACGGATCGCCAGAGGGCGATCCCGCCGACGCGCCGGCAGGCACCCCCGTCCTCACCCTCGGTGAGTCGGACGAGGCCTCGACCCAAGGCTCGGTCGGCGCCGTGCCGTGGGAGCTCGGGGAGCCGGACCTGATCGTTCCGATGGATCCAGTCACGGTGCCCATAATCGGCCCCGACCAGTGGGGAGATTTCGGCATGCTCGCAACCGGGCTCGTGGAAGACCGGTATGTGAAGGCCATCCAAGTCCGAGAGGTCAGCGATCTCTCCTTCGACGACCCGGCCCTCGAAAATACGGTGGGAGGACGCTTCGTCTGGCACCACATGAACTATGGGGTTCGCGTCCTGGACGAGGATGGGAATACGGTAGGCGATAGGATCAGCTATCCCATTCACGAAGTAGGGCGGAACGCGGACATCTTCCCGGAGGAGGTCGGCTATTCTTTGCCGGCGAACTCCGTCATACATCTGAATAACGGGCATCTTCGACCGAACCAGTTTCGCGAGACCACGGCGCACCTCGAATTCGGCTTCTACTTCCATCCCGTGGGTTACGAGCCCAAGTACCGGCGCCAGGGCAGCCTGGCCATGGGAAATGGGATCGACGTCTATGCAAAGCCGGGGGAAGCGGACCAGCGGTTTGAGACCTTCACGGTGCTGGATCAGCACACGAAGCTCTACGCCTGGGAGCCCCACCTCCATGCACCGGGAATGCGGGCGTGCATCGAAGCGATCTGGGGTCCCGTCATTCACACGCTCAACTGCGCGGGCTACGACCACAATTGGGTCAAGCAGTATCTGTACGCCCCGGGTTCCGAACCGCTGTTGCCGAGAGGCACCGTCGTGCGCTACGTCGCCTATCTCGACACCACGGAGAACAACGAGAACATGGCCGACAATAGAAACTGGCAAGGAAGCGGCCGGCGCTCACTGGCGAACATGTTCCTGGAGCTGGGTTGGGTGGTCCGCATGACGGACGACGAGTTCGAGGAGGAGATGGCCGTGCGGCGAGCGCAGATGAAGGATAGGAATGACTTCGATGTCGGCTGCCCGCTCTGTTGGGCCTTCGAAGAGGAGAATTTCGAGCCACCGACAGCGGATCAGGGAGACGGCGCCCCGTGAAGACAACGCTGATGGCCCTTCTGGCGGCCCTCTTCCTCTTCGACGGAGCGGCCGCTCAGACCATGCACTTGCAGGGCGAGAGGTTGTTTCCGGCCTTTGACGGGTGGGAGCAGCAGGAGGACGGGTCGATCAAGCTCTGGTTCGGCTACTTCAATGAGAACTGGGATCAGGAGTTCGACCTCCCCCTCGGCCCCGACAACCATTTCGCGATCGTCGAGATGGGGGACGACCCGGACCTGGATCCGGGTGAGGCGTTCGAGGTGTCGTACGATCCCGAAGACGCCGATCAGGGACAGCCGACGCATTTCTTTCCCCGTCGCAATCCCTTCCTCTTCACCATCACGGTGCCGGAGCCCGAGGAGTTTGGCGGCCCGGACACCCGGCAAGTGGTCTGGACGCTCGTCGCCAACGGAAAGACGCAGCGCGTGTACGCCTCGCTTTCCCCGAACTACGCGATCGATGGCCAGGCGATGTCCACGGATGTGGGAGGGAACTTCGGTAGCACCCATCAGGATCTGCGGACCAACCTCTTCCCGGAGCTCGAGGTCGAGGGCGAAAGCGAACGGACCGTAAGAGTGGGGGAGTCCTTGAGGCTGGTCGCGTTCGCCGACGATCCGGACAACTACCCCCCGAGAAGAGAGCGACCGCGGCCACAGTCAGTGGACGAGCTTTACAGCCCCCCGCGGGGATCGGTCGTCAGGAGCATACCTGGCCTGCGGCTCTCGTGGATCGTCTACCGGGGTATCGCGGAACACGCGACTTTCCGCCCCACCCAGATGAAGACGTGGATGGACTCCCGTATGTACGCGAATTCTCCGTGGTCGCCTCCGTACATCCTTCCCGAGCCGCCCGAGGACCGGAGATGGGTGTCTGAAGTCAGCTTCGACGAACCAGGAGAGTACGTGCTCCGGGCGGTTGCCAGCGATGGTGCCAGATTCAGCTACGAGAACGTGAAGGTCAGAGTGACGCCCTGACTCGACCAGATCACGGCCGATCTTGTGTGCCACACTGCTGTCAGCCGGCTGGCAAGAGCCCCGCGCCGCCCAAGGCCAGGTTGTTTTGGATCACCAGCTCCACCACATCGCCGCCGTAGACGTCGACCGGCCGTGTCAGAAAGGACGGCCCGCCGATGAGGTGGACCAGAATCTGGACGTCGTCGCCGGACCGGGTGCCCGACAAGGGAAGCTCGAACTTCCTCGTCGCGAGCGCGGTCATGAAGCCCCATGAAGTCCTCATCCCTCCCCGCACCACGTACAGGTGCGCATCCAGCCAGTTGTTGTTCTGCACGACCAGCTCTGCATTGGACTCGCGCTCGGCGAACGCGCTCTCGGTGGGGGCATTATCCGTCGCCTGGGCCCAAAGAGGCCCAGTGCTCATGGCCGTCACGGCACCTGCCAGGATCGCCGTGCTCATGAGCTTTCCAATCGTATTCATACGTCCTCCAGGCGTTGACTCGATGGGCGATTGACCCGCGTCGAGGTGGGCCAAGAACAACTCAGCCACGATCTGCGCGCCGTGGCCGAGGGCGTGACAGGGAACGCCGGACGACTCGACCGCTTGGAAGGGCGCTTCGATCAATTCGAAGTAAAGTTCGACCACCTCTCAGCAAGCATCCGCGCCGGCCACGCCGACCACGAGCAACGCCTCCGAACGCTCGACAACTGAGGCATGCCGGCGCATGGCTTAGAGGGCTAGGCAACGCACTTCGGTACAAGAGCTCGGTCAGTCAAAGTCGACCACCACCTCCCTAATGCGCGAGACGAACTGGGTGCGCAGTTGTCCCTCTGCTTTCAGAAGGTCTCTAAGCCCCCGGCTGGCCTCTATCTGAACACCGGCTCCGAGTCGGCCTCGGTTGCAGATATTGTTCGGATGTGTGCCGTGAAGACCGGATGAGGGGGCTCGACATTCGATCCCGCAGTCCGTCGCCACCATCAGGACCGAGTCGCGGAGTTCTTCGTGCAGTCCACCCACCATGAGAAATTCCTCGTCGGACGCCCCCTCTCCATGAATCGTGAGGACAGTCTGTGCGGCCGACACAAGTGCCACCGCGCCCGGTTCATCATAGCAGTGACTCACCACGTGAAGTTCGCGGAAATTTGAGTTGAGTTGGCATCCTAAGAAGGAGTAGAAAGACAGGTTCTGCCCCGCGACGAACTCTGCTAGCTCGGTCGTATAGGGCTCGATCTTCCCGCCGTGCGGTGCCATCACCACGACCGCGGAGGAACGGTCGAGAAGGTGGATCTGATAGTGGACGCCCTCTTCCTTGTCCTTCTTCAGTTCTGAAAACGACGAGTACGTGTACGGCATTAATTGTCCTCCCCCGAAGGGGCTTAGCTGACAGGCGAGGGTTGGCGGATGAGGCTCTCCGGACTACGAGCCTGACGTTTCTACACGGGAACGCGTTCGGGGGTCGAATGCTGAGGTCGCCACGTGATCCAGCGCCAGCCCAGCAAGAGGCTTGTCCTGAGCCGCATCTCCTTCGCATCGTTCTAGTAGCAGACTACTCACCGAGCCGCTCTTCCCACGCCTAGCGGGCCGTCGTTTTGCCCAGGAGGACCACCATGAGTACACGGGTCCCGCTAGCTTGCGACCCCTTCCGCACGAACATCACGCTAGCGTTAGTGCTGAGCATGATTGCCACGACTTGCTCTCCACCGCAGGAAGACCATCCTGCCGTTACACCGGATCCACCGAACGTGGAAATGGCCAGTCCACCGAACCCGGCGGCGGAAATGGCCCGCCCGCCGAGCGTGGAAGCCCAAGCCCAGTGTGAATGGGAGGGTGGCTTCCGCATAACTCCAGATTCGATTGGTCCCCTGGCAACAACAGATCCCGTCGGCGTGGTGGAGGAAGTATGTCCGCAGGCGCGATACGAGCCCGCTGCGGACTTTCCACTGATGCGCACGGGCGCACCGGCGATCGTCATTGCGATACCCGGGGGCGAGCTGTCCGGGACACAGCCTCGCCGGTCCTCTGTCGAAGGTCTTGACCCGGAGCAACCGGTGAACGTCTGGCACGTAACGGGTGACGCCACGCTGCCCGAGGGCTTGAGCATGAAGTCCACGTTGGGCGATCTGAGAAGCGCCTATGGAGGGGAGGACGTGTATGCGGACATCATCAACGGCCGGCCTAGCTCCGTAGGTGTATTCTTTTATCAGCTTCGTGGCATAGCGTTTCTTCTGGATAATCTCGATCTGAATGCACTAGTAAGACGAGACGTTTACGATTTCAGTATCTCATCCTCGTCTGTGCCGGATAGTGCAACGATTCGGGGAGTTTCTGTCCGAGGCGTTGAGATTGATGGTGTTGGAAGGAGCTTTTTTCCGCCTCCTTGTCGGCAACTCTACGACTTGGACCCGTTTGAGGACCATTTTCGTTGCGCCGAGCTAGGGTATGCTGTCGCACAGACCGTTGTCGGAGGTGCGTATAACCGTGGGTTGTGGGACGTCCCCGAGGACGATGCGGAGGCCGTACACTGGTTTCGGCTAGCCGCTGAACAGGGGAATGCTCCAGGCCAGTTCAACCTTGGAAGGATGTACGCCAATGGTGAAGGTGTCGCCGAGGACCTGGCCTACGCCCATATGCTGTTTGATCTGTCCGCAGCCCAAGGAAACCGATCGGGGCAGAGGGAAAGAGACCTCATCGAGCAGCGTATGACTCGTGAGCAAATCGCCGAGGCCCAACGGCTGTCCCGTGAGTGGGTAGAAGCACATCCCTCGGACCTGGGCAACTAACGACGCGCCATGTGCAGCGATCATACCTATGGCCCCGCCCGTCGGCTAGAGCCCCGCGCTGCCCAGGGCCAGGTTGTTTTGGATCACCAGCTCCACCACCTCTCCGGGGTAGACGTCGACCGGCGTTGTCAGAAAGGACACGCCGCCAATGAGGTTGACCAGAATCCGGATTTCATCGCCGGGTAGGGCGACTCTCGACGGAAGCTCGAACGTCCTCTTCGCGAGGGCGGTCATGAAGCCCAATGAAGTCCTCACGCCTCCCCGCACCACGTACAGGTGCGCGTCCAACCAGTGGTTGTTCTGCACAACCAGCTCCGCGTGAGGCTGCTGCTGGTCGAGCGCGTTCTCAGTGGCGGCATTATCCGTCGCCTGGCCCCAAAGAGGCCCAGGGCTCATAGCGGTCAGGGCACCCGCCAGGATCGCCGTGCTCATCAGCTTTCCAATGGTATTCATACGTCCTCCAGGCGTTGATGCTCGGGAGGGCCCAATCGGACCTTTCTCCCGGCGCCCTATCCTCGGGCGTCGTACGCCCAATTCGCATGGACCATGCCATGTTCACGAAATCCTTGTGAATCATGCTCTTTCGGGCGAAAAGCCCTACACAAGGGGGCGGGTGCCGAGCAGCAATCTGGCCCTTTGGGGCCGCACGACTGACCCATGGAAGAGACACTCTTGCCCCCCCATCCCCCCGTGAACACGTTTGAACCATGACTTGGTTCGCGCCCCACCGCACCGTGATCGCCCTGACCGCGCTGCTCCTCCTAGCCCTCCCCACCCTCTCTCCAGCACAGGTAGCCATCACCTTCCTCGACGTCGGCCAAGCCGACGCCGTCGTCATCCGCTCCCCAGAAGGCCAAACCGCCCTGATCGACGCCGGCCGAACCGAGCCGCTGCAGTTCCTCAGCCAGATGGGCATCGACCAGATCGACCTCCTCGTCGCCACCCATCCCCACGCCGACCACATCGGCGGAATGGCCGACATCCTCAACGCCCTCCCCGTCCGCTTCTACATGGACAACGGTCAGACGCACACGACCGCGACCTACCAGGAGCTGCTCCTCACGCTCCAGCAGCGGACGGACGTCACCTATCTCGCTGCCGAGCCCCGAACCATCAGCTTGGGGAGCGCCGAACTCGAGGTGCTACCCCTTCCGCCCATCGACGCCGTGGATCACAACAACCGATCGGTCGGGCTCGTGCTCCGCTTCGGTGCATTCACGGCCTTCCTCAGCGGCGACTCGGAGAGGGAGGAGCTGACCCACTTCCTGCGACAGGGGGTCGTTCCGAACGTCACGCTCCTGAAGGCGCCGCACCACGGAAGTGACAACGGCTTCACCCTGGATTTCTTGCGGAGGTCACGTCCCGAAATCGTCGTGATCTCCGTCGGTGACAATAGTTACGGACATCCGCGGCCAGTGGCGCTTACCGCTTACGATGCGGTCGCTGAGGAAGTCTACCGGACCGACCTCCTAGGGCATATCACCGTTCTCGGCTATGAAGACGGCCGTTACGAAGTGCTTACCTGTCAGGACGCCGTCGCCTTCGTGGGGCACCCGTGCTGAGGTACGTCCATTGACTGACTCCCGAATGATCTGGGTCGTCGATCGCTGCAGGAAGGACACGGCCGTCTGCGTCGAGGACGGGACCGGCCGCACCATGGACGTTCCCCGAAGCCAGATGACCGTCAAGGTCGACGAGGGCACCGTGCTCAGGGTGCCGCCGACCGAGGAGGGAGGCCCGGACTGGGGATCGGCGGAGCCGGATGAGGAACTTCGGCGACGACGGCTCGCCGAGGCGCAAGGGATCGTGGAGCAGTTGAAGACGAGGGATCCGGGCGGGGACGTAGTGCTGTAGCTCAGAAGGGTCGGTAAGCCCGTCCTAGGCGACGTTCCAACTCGGGTGCCGGTCCGCCCCCAAAGCGGCTATCATTCGGCCCATTCAGCCGACTAGCCAGGAGCGTTCATGACGTCGGAACTGGGGACAGCAGACCACCCGCTCAGGGTAGCGATCATCGGGTCGGGGCCGGCTGGGTTCTATACCGCCGACCACCTTCTCAAGCAGGACGATGTCCACGTCCAGGTCGACATGTTCGACCGTCTCCCGACTCCTTTCGGCCTCGTTCGTTTCGGTGTCGCCCCGGATCACCAGAAGATCAAGAGCGTCACGCGGGTGTTCGACCGCATCGCCCAGCGAGAGACCTTCCGGTTCTTCGGCGATGTGGAGGTGGGAAAGGACATCAGCCTGACCGACCTCAGTCGGCACTTTCACCAGATCTGCTTTGCCACCGG
>JBDHFN010000086.1:0-11902 GCA_039590375.1 Gemmatimonadota bacterium | reverse complement strand
AGGTCCGCGTGCCCTTGCTCGGGACCCCCCGGTTCGGACTCATCAGCTTTCCGTACCTGCCCACGGAGGTCTTTGGCTTCGCTGACGCCGGAGTCGCCTTCAACGATTTCAACGACGTCAAATGGAGCTTCAAGCGCTCGGGTGGTCAGCGCGTGCCGGTGTTCTCCATGGGTGCCGGGGCACGCTTCAACATCTTCGGATTCCTGATCCTGGAGGCCTACTGGGCACATCCGTTCCAGCGCCCCGACAAGGGAGCGCACTGGGGATTCGTGCTGTCTCCGGGGTGGTAGCCGCCAGTTTGGCGTTAGCGTGGCCTAGAAGATCGACACGTTGATATAGCGGCCCGGGTTCTCCCGGAGGTCGTCCATCAGAAGACGTGCGCTCTCGACCGCGGTCGTCAGGTTGGTGAAGAGCGAATCGTTCACAGAGAGTTGCCCCAGCGTACCCTCGCCGTTCTCCACGCGTGTGAGGATCGTCTGAAGAGACGCGGCGGCCTCGTTGACCCTCTCTGAAGTGGCATTGAGGCGGTCCATGACCGAATCCGCCTTCGCCATCGCGCTCGCCAGGTCCTCCCCCAATTCCGCCCCGTCCCCGGTGATTTCCGCGAGGCCATCCGCAGCCCGATTGAACGACTGGATCAACTCCGACAGGTTATCACTCTCGGACTCAATGACATCCGAGAGCTCCCCCACGAGCGTGTTGAGACCGTCGGTGCTCCCACTGATGGCTTCAAGGTTCTCCGGTGACAGCAGTTCCGCGATTCTGTCGAGGACGAGCTGCCCTTTCTCGCCCAATGACTCGGTATCGTCCAGGAGTCCCTTCACCGTCGAACCTGGCAAAGCGTCCCCGGCACCGATCGTTCCGGGACCGGGGCCCGGAACGACTTCCACGGTTCTGGGAGCCATGATGCCCGGACTTACGAGTTGAGTGCGTGAGCCCTCCGGGATGAGCCACTGGCCCTCGACCTCGAGGATGATCACGACGTTCTCACCCTCCGTGCCCATCTCGAAGTCGTTGACCTGACCGATGTTCACACCGCGCATCTGGACGGGATCGCCCTTGCGGAGCCCCATCACGTTCTCGACGGTGGTCGTGATCTTGTACCGGTTCCGGAACGTCGCGGGATCGGTGAGGAGATAGAGGAGATAGATCGTCGCGATCAACCCGGCGATCACAAACACTCCAATACGAACCTGCCGCTGCCCGGCCTGTTCAGGCACGACCTCGTCGACCTGCCCGTCAGAAGAGCCTGGGATCTCGTTTACGGTCAAGGGATGCTCCTATTTGCCGAATCGTGACTCAGCTGATTTCCAGCGTGTCGAGGGCCACGGCGGCGGCCTCCCGATCTACGAATGCTCTCACCACGGGGTCGCTGCTCACTCGAAATTCCTCCGGTGAGCCACAGAAACGGAGGTGCCCTCCCTCGAGCATACAGACCCGATCACAAATCTCGAGGCCGCCTTCGATATCATGTGTGACCAATAGCGATGTCACGCGCAAGTCGTCTGAGAGCTGTTTGATGAGTCTTTCGATCGCGGCCGTGTTCACCGGGTCGAGCCCCGTAGTGGGCTCGTCCCACAGCAAGACCTCCGGGCGTCCCGCGATGGCCCTTGCGATGCCTACGCGCTTCTTCATTCCACCCGACAGCTCCGCCGGAAGCTTACTCAGCACTTGTTGCGGTTCCAGGTTGACGAGGTCCAACGCCTCCCAGGCACGGTGCGCCACCTCCTTCGCGCTCATCCGCTTCAAGATGTCCTCCGGAATGCCCATCTCGATGTTCTCGAAGACCGTCAGCGAATCGAAGAGCGCGGCGTACTGAAAGACGTATCCGACCTTGCGGCGAATTCGCTCGATCACGTCACCGCCCCCGAAGTAGACGGACTCGCCGCACACGGTAACGTCTCCCCGGTCCGGTGTGACGAGGGCGATCGTCGTTTTGAGGAGCACGCTCTTCCCTGTTCCAGAAGGACCGAACAGAGCGACCATCTCGCCATCCTCAACCGAGAGCGAGATACCCGAGAGCACCGGGATGTCGAACGCCTTGAATACGTTCCGATACTCGATAACCGGCCCAGATCCGTTTCCGCTGATGGACATATGCGGCCTAGTTCAGGAAGAGGGGCGGGAACATGGCGTCGAGAACGAGTATCGTCAGTGTCATGAATACGACGGAGTGCGTCGTGGTTCTCCCGACGCCCTCGGCTCCGCCGGTCGTTCGGAGGCCCATGTGGACTGCGATGAGCGGAATCGCCGCGCCGAACACCAGGGCCTTCATGAGCGAATAGAACATGTCGTACGAATGCCAGAACAGGCGCGCACCATAGAAGAAGGTTTCGGAGCCGAGTCCCAGGGTGTATTGGGCGGAGATCATCCCCGTGGTGATGCCCACGAGGTTGGCCATGGACACCAACAGCGGCATCGAGATGATCATCGCCAACACTCGCGGCGCCGCGAGAATTTCGACCGGATCCCGGCCCACCGAGTAGAGCGCGTCGATTTGCTCGGAGACCTTCATCGTGCCGAGCTCGGCCGTGATTCGCGCACCGATCCTACCGATCATGACGATCGCGGTGAGGACCGGACCCATTTCGAGAATGACGCTCTCCACCACGATGGATCCCATGACGTAGAGCGGGAGTTGACTCTGCATCTGGTACCCACCCTGCTGGCTGGTCACGATGCCGATGAGTCCCGCCGCCACCAACACGATCAGAATGCTCTGGATGCCGATGCTGTAGAGCTGCCGCATGATGTCTCGGCGGGGCACCCGGAGCCGCACGCACGAAACGCCAATGTGCCACACCAATAGGCCGAGCTGCCCGGCATGCTCCCCGACGTGGGTGGCCGCGCGCGCGACGCCGGCGAAGAACCGGTTGGCGAATCCTGACGGGCCGGAGGCCCACGTTGACTGGCCGCTCACGTGCTCCAATCGTCAAAAATGGGGCGATATGTGTGAAAGACGGGGCGCCGAAGCTTCGACCTTTTTCCGTTGAAAATCAAGGAGTTTCGGCCCGTCCATTTCGGTTTTGCGAGTCTCCGGCCGCTCGCGATCATTCTCTTCGCGCGTTATGCTCGTCGCGTCGTCCGCGCTTCCAAGGCGCGGCACGATGGGACCGCCATTACCAGGGGAGGTACGACCATGATAGCCGTCGGAGCGATGACGCTGACCAACCTGACGAGACGAAGCCGGATGGCCTTCGCCCTGGCGATTCTGGTCGCCGTGGCCTCCTGCTCCGGGGACGGCCCGCCGGCACAGTCCTCTCAGTCCGACGACGCCCTGCCGGCAGCGATTCTCGGCATGGCTGGCCCCCTGAGCGGCCAATCGGTCTCCTATTTCTCGGGCCACGAGACCACGGTCGGATACCTGGCGGTTCCCGAGGGCGCGGGCCCCTTCCCCGCCTTGATCTTGATTCATGAATGGAATGGCCTGGTGGACCGAGTCCGCGAGGTGGCCGACGCCATGGCCGCCGAGGGCTACGTTGCGCTGGCCGCCGATCTCTACTCTGGACGGACGGGGTCCAGCCCCGACGAGAACCGGGCCTTGATGGCCGAGATCGGGGCGGACCAGGAGACGATGATCGCCAATCTCGATGCCGCCGCCCGATTCCTGCGCGAGCGGGACGACGTGACCGGACGTGTCGGCACCATGGGGTGGTGCTTCGGTGGTGGGGTGGCGCTCAGCTACGCCCTCGGGGGTGAAGAGCACGAGGCGACCGCCATCTTCTACGGAAATCTCGTTACGGACCCGGCGGTCCTCGCATCGATCGATCACGAGGTGTACGGGAGCTTTGCCGAGATGGACAACGGCATTCCGCCCGAGACCGTGAACGAATTCGTTTCGGCACTCCGCGCTGCCGGCGTCGAAAACGACGTCCACATCTACGACGAAGTGAACCACGGCTTCTGGCTCCGCATCGACGAAGATCCGGAGCTTCGGACGGAACCCGGCCTCGACGCCTGGCAGCGACTGAGAAGTTACCTCGGACGGACGCTCAGCGATTAACGGATGTTGATGGGGTAGAGAGGCTCAGCGAAGCAGGCTCGCCGAAGGAAGCTCAGCGAATGACGGCGGTTCCACTGCGCTCTCGCCGGAGCGGCAGAAGGGGCACGGAATCTCCCGGAGCGACCCTCCAGTCTTCGTACCGCTGGTAGCTCTGTAGATAGTCGCCTGTGGGAACAGCGCGCCAAATGACCGCCTCGGTGGGCAGCAGGTGACCCAGCGCCGCACCGGGGAGGACGGGCGCGAAGGAGGCTCGTCCGCCCGCATGCTCCATGGGCTCCGGCGTGTCGAAGAGCCAGTCGACGGAGGCGAACGTGGTATCCCGGGCCAGTGTGATGGTGCCCTTGATGGAGGGCTTGCTCACGTCCTTCGGGCAGTACGCCAGCCGCCAGCCGTCCGGGCCCTCCTCGTCGATCACGAAGCGATGCCGATCACCGAACACTTCATCCGCGAAGTGGGGAGCGAAGTCGGCCTCGAGGGGGGGATAAACCCATGAGTCGTAGGGGCCCGTCCCGTCCATCCGGCGAACCGAAAACGCGTACCCGTCCCGATCGATGCGTCGCGTCCAACTGAACCGCAAAAGGGACGACGATCCCCTCTGGCTCAGGTTGAGCTCAGGGAGTTGAAGCGCCCCGAGTTCGGACAGCGGCACGATCGTGTCTGCCTCGGCCAGGTAGGTCGCGACGCCGAGCGTGTCCATCAGCCCATCATAACGGATGCGGGCGAACTGCCAGAGCCGCCTTCCCCTCTCGTCCTCCCTGCCCATCTCGCACGTGGCCTCTTCCATGGTCACCACGAGCCCCTCGACCGCCAAGGGGGCCTCGGTGAGCTCGATATCGTACGTGGTGACCCCGCTCCGAATCAGAAACTCACCCACCTCGAATCCGAGAGCAGAGGCACGGAGCATGACGGTGTTGAGGGCCATGGCCTCCGAAAAAGAGAACGCCCCGAACTCGTCGGTCAGCGTCGCCGCCACCCTTCGGTCCGCGCTCCACGCTTCGACCGACACACTCTCGACGGGGATGCCTCCGGCTCTCGTCACCACGCCATCGATTTGAGACGCGACGGAGCCCGCGAAGAAGCACTGAGCCGCAAACGCGAGCGCGACTCCCCTTCGACCGGCGGCCCTCACAACGAACGTATTATCCAACCCAACTCCTCGACCCATGCCAGGGACCCGTTTCGTACGTTCCCTACAGCCCCTAATCACCAACCCCGCTGGAACGTTTCCCCACTTAATAGCGGCCTCGAGTCCGACAGGTTCCGCCGATCAGCGGATCCAGATCGAAGTCTTGCTCCCAGGTGGCGTACAGGGGCCGGAGAATCGATAAGAAGACGGGTCGGAGATCCGTCAGAAGACCGGCCAGAGACCGGCTGGAGAACAACCGGAGACCAGCCAGAGACCGGTCAGAAAATCGGCTGGTCGTCGGCCGAACCGTAGAAGATCCCGTTGAAAAGAAGGGGGAACGCAGCATGGGACTGCGACCGGAACGTGATTCTGGGCGTAAAGAGGAAGAGCTCTCCGTCGCCCAGATCCGCCTCGATCAGAGCCGCTCCACCCTGCATGCGCTCCTGACCCCACGCCCAACCGCTCCGAAGGGGTTGGGCGGTATCGAACCAGCCGAGGCGCTTTACACCGAGGGCCTCGGCTCCCGGCTGCAGATCGAAGAGTGGGCTGTGACTGATCATCACGTCGAGGCGATCCTCCAGTCCGTGCGTCAGCGGACTGTCGGGCTCGATCTTGAGCGAGTGGATCGACCCGGGCGTGTAGTACTGCTCCCCGCTGAGTGAACGGCCATTCTCCACGAGGTGGTCACTCAGAGGAAGTCCGGCGTAATACCCCAACCATGACGAAGTCCCCACCGCGATCACGGTCCCCCCGGCTCGGGCGAAATCGAGGATCTCCGGCACACCCCGCACCGCGGTGAGGGAACCGATCCGGTCGCGGTATTCCGCGGGCACACGTCCCGGGTCGGAGGGAGAGCCGTAGGCGCGTCCTCCGGTGGGCGCAGGCACCGCCCCGTCTTCGAGAATCAGCACATCGAAGCGACTGCGCAGATCTCCCCGGGCGATCTCCGCCGAGAAGACCACCTCGAAATCGAATCCGAAGTCCTCCAGGATCTTCCGAGTCCAACCGGACGGCATCGAACCCCCGTACTGATCCCAGAGCGCCACCCTCGGACGACGAAGCCGGAGCGTCTCTCCCGGTGGGGCCGCAACCGCATGGAAGTCGACACCGATTTCGGCGGCGAGTGCCTCCAAGCCGGACCGGTCCACCTGGTTTGCTGCGATGTAGAAGGCCCCCTCAGGTAGATCCACGCCCGCTAGGGGGTCCAACAACCATGCGACTTGCCGCCCGCCCGCCAGGAGCCGGTTCACGGCGAGGAACGCGTTGTTGTTACGGTGATCGAACACGTACCCGTCCGCACCCGATCCGATGACGGTGCCCGGGGACATTTCGGCCAACCCCTCGATCAGCTCGAACGGGCCCTCGAAGCCATCGAGAATCCGGTCGAACTCCACCCCCATCTGAAAGGCGAGAGTCCAGCCCGCGTTGTCGTACGGGGCGATGGGTGGCCCCCCCACGTATTCGAAATCGTTGGGGTGCTGCTGTGGCTCGAACATGTCCATGACGTGGGGACGAAAGGCCTGATCGGTCTTCACGACATACGACCCGGCCGGATAGCTGACGCCATCGACGGCGAAATTCGTGCTCGCCCGATGCACCTCGACTCCGTTCTTCAGGAAGGTGTTCACGAACTTCGTCGCCGTGGAGAAATCGGCCTGATCGGACGGGATGATGAATCCCCGCGGGTCCCGGCTCTCCGGAGCCTGCAGCAGTCTCCGATAGTCGGCCGCCGTCCCTACACCCCTCGCACCCAGCGCCGCGGCGGCGGCTTCCGTTTCGAACGGTAGCACGGTCCACGTGTCCTTGCTCCCCCGCTCGATCGAGTTCGTCCCCATTCGCCAGATGTTGAACAACAGGTGATCCCGGTTCCGGGCGGCGTAGTCCAGAACCGCCCAGTTCGCCGTCTGCGTGTATTCGATGGATTGCCTGAAATGCCACTCGCCCGGCTCAACGGGCAGGGGCAGGCTTCCCTGTGGCAGCTGCCGCTCCGGTCGGAAAGGAATTTGGACCGGAGTCGGATTGCCGATGGCCTCCGTCAGCAGCCCGATCATGTTCTTGAAGTAGGGCGTGGTGCGCAGGCCACCGTTCCACCACGTCGAGTACGAGCCTCCGGAGCGCATGGTCGTGCCCCCCTTCCCCTCCAACACGAAGCGCCCGTGCATCGCGGCCCCGATCGCGTCGAGGCCGGTGAGGATGAGCGGATCGAGGTTGTGGTTGGGCGGACCCCTGAACGGAGGGGCGAACATCACGGTGCCGGATGGACCGCTCTGGTGGTGGTTATAAACGATCTGGGGAAACCACTCCTGGAACAACACCCGGTTGATGTTGGTCGTCTCGGCCAGGGCCGACATGTAGAAGTCGCGATTGTTGTCGTGACCCGCGTACTTCTGGTACGCGACAGGGAGATCTCGCGTACTGCGTCGCAGGGGGTCGGGCTCACGCATATACCAGTCGGAGACCAACTCCATGCCGTCCGGATTGACCTGAACGGCCAACAGAATGACCTCGTCGAGGATGCGCAGGGTCTCCGGGTCCGACTGGCTGGCCATCCGGAATACGAGTTCGATGAGTTGCTGGGCCCCCAGGACCTCGGATGCGTGTAAGCCGCCGTCGATCCAGACCACGGCCTTGCCGTCCTGCGCCAACCGCCGGGCTTCGTCCTGCGACACGCCGTCGGCCCTGGCGAGTCGCACGGAAATGTCACGATGGCGATCGAGGTTGGCGTGGTTCGCCGGCGAGGTGATCACGGCCATGACCTGGGGACGCCCCTCCTCGGTGAGCCCGATGTCCTCGACGGTGATCCGGTCCGACTCTGTGGCTAGCTTCTGGAAGTAATCGTACAGCTCCGTGTAGTTGACGAGTACGTAATCGGCTCCGATCTGGTGCCCAAACTGCTGCTCGGGGGTGGTGATCGACTGCTGGACAAGAGCCGTGGCCGCCGTGGCCGTACCCGCGAGCACTCCTGTTACGACCGCGCCGATTAGGCGAAAACGCACGAGAATCATGGATTCATCTTCAGCCGGGCTTCGGCTTCCGTCAACCGCTATGTTGCCTCGCGTCTGTTGCCTCACACCGGAACCTGCGTCGTGATCCCCTCAACGATCTTCTAGCTTTGGCACCCACCGTTGAACGTGTGTTCCTCGGGTGGGACCAGCCCGCGCTCCCCGCGGCTGCGGCCCACCTCATCGAGCACTACGTCGAGGGGCCCGTGGCCGACCTCCGATCCGCCACCATCGTTCTCCCGGGACGGCGTGCCCGCCGTCGCATCATCGAGCTTCTCCTGGACGAGGCCGACTCCCGGAACGTGACGCTGATTCCCCCTCGAGCCACGACGGTAGGGAACCTCCCCGAGTTGCTCCACTCCAGCACGAAGCCTCTGACGGATGATGTAACCTCGCGCCGGGCCTGGTCTCGAGCACTTCGCAGCATGGATCGCGAAACCGTCGAGAGAGTCTTCCCTCACCTCCCCGAGGGTGACGGCCTCAGCGAGTGGGACGAATTAGCCGGTTTGCTGGCCGGGCTGCACGAGAACCTCGCGCGGGAGGGTCACCGGTTCGCGGATGTCGCCAGGATCTGCCGTTCCGACTTCCACTTCGACGACGGGGCTCGTTGGGAGGTCCTGGGCCGCGTGCAGAGGCGGTACCTGGACCTCCTGGAGCGGGCGGCCGTGGCGGACCGCTTCGAGACTCGCATGCTGGCGCTCGGCTCTGACGTCGCCCCGTTCACGGACGACCTCTGGTTACTCTCCGTGGTGGAGCTGCCCACGGTCACGCGACGACTCTTGGAGGCGAGCGGCGCGACCGTGCGAGCGCTCGTACACGCGCCATCGCACGTCGGCGACGGAGCCAACGGCACCCACGGGACCAACGGAGCCGACGGAGTCGACGCCACCGACCCCTACGACGAGTTCGGCTTACCCTCAACAGATTACTGGGAAACCGCACGGGTCCCGGTGACGAACCAGATCCTGGAGGTGGTGGAGCGGCCGGTCGATCAAGCGGAGGCCGTCATCGACGCCTTGGTTCGCCTCGGGGGGAAGTACTCCGCCGAAGAGATCGTGCTGGCAGTCCATCCCGAATCGGAGGTCGTGCCGTACCTGGAGCAACGCCTGGAAGCCCGTGACGTCTCTCCTCGCTACGCCGCGGGCACACCTCTGGCTCGCACGGGCCCGGTTCGCCTCCTCCAGGCCGTCGCCGACTACCTCAGCGAACGCACGTTCGCGGCAGTCGCTGCCCTCCTGCGGCATCCCGATGCGGGCCCGTTGACCGGACCCACCGCCGCGGCCGCTGCGGGACTCGAGTCCATCGAGGTGGCAGACCGATACTTCACCGACCACCTCCCTTTCCGGGTCGGATCGGAGATTCCAGAGGGACGACGAGGTAGGGCACGCCTCTTCCCTCCGGTGGTGCGAGCCCTGGAGCGCGAGGGTCCACTCAGCTCCTTTGGGGATCGTCGACCTCTCTCGCAGTGGATGACGGTCGTGATGGACGTCCTCCAGACCGCCTATGGCGAGCTGGAGTTGAACCACAGCAAGCCGGCACACCGGCGTCTGTTGGACACGCTGGACCGAATCCAGGCCGTGGCGTCCTCCCTGGCAGAGATTCCCGCGACGTTCGACGAGAAGTGCTCGGGCAGCGAAGCCATACGAATGCTTCTGATGGAGCTTCGGGATGAGGCGCTTCCGCCCGAGCCCGGTCGAGATCAGATAGAGCTGGTGGATTGGCTCGAGGTTCCGCTCGATGACGCGCCGACGGTCATCCTCACGGGATTCAACGAAGGCTTTTTGCCCGAATCCGTCGCTGGCCACGCCTTCCTACCGGACGCGCTTCGTACTCGCCTCGGCCTCCCGGACAACCGGAGCAGGCTGGCCCGCGATGCCTACCGCCTCACGACCGTGTTGCACTCGAAGGAATCCGTGCGTCTCATCGCGGGACGCCGTACCGCCCAAGGCGACCCCCTCCGCCCCAGCCGGCTCATGTTTCGGATTCCCGAGGAGGAAATGCCGGAACGCGTCCTCAGATTCCTGAAGAGACATGGAGAAATCCCCCGCGGCACCAGTCTGACCTCCCTTGGCCTCCAGCCCGGCTCTGTGAGACAGTTCACCGTTCCGCCGGAGAAGGTGATCGAACTGGGCGATGACGAGATGCCGACCCGCCTGGCGGTGACCGCATTCAAGGGTCTCCTGAACGACCCCTACCGATTCGTCCTGGAGCGGGTGTACAGGCTCGAACGCCTGGACGATGCCGCCCGCGAGCTCGACCCGTTGAGATTCGGAAGCTTGGCGCACGATGTACTTCACCGGTTCGGCCTGCTGGCCCTCGAGTCACCGCCGGGAGTCGACGTGGCCAGCGAGGCCGACGTGACCGACGCGCTGATGAATCTTCTGGCCGACGAACTCTCGACCGACTTCGGACCGGATGCGATGCCCGCGGTTCACCTCCAGGCCGAGCAACTCAAGATCCGGTTGCGGGCCTTCGCCGAGAAGCAGGCACGATGGGCGGAGCAGGGCTGGGAGATCGTGGCGGTGGAATGCACCCCAGAGGGAGATGGCGTTCCCTTCGATGTCGATGGCACGCCCATCCTGCTTCGTGGCCGCGTCGATCGCATCGACCACAACCGCACGACGGGCGAGTGGGCTGTGCTCGACTACAAGACAGGGCAAACCGTGAATCCCCCAGAAAAAGTTCACCGAAAAGGCTTGGGCGAAGACCGCGAATGGATTGACCTCCAACTGCCGCTGTATCGACGACTCCTGTCGGGGATTCTGGACGGCGAGGGAAAGCCGGTCATCGATATCGACCTCGAGGGTGCGAGTCGGAGTCGCGTCCGCTTCGGATTCGTTTCCTTGCCCCAAAAGGTGGAGGACACCGAGTTCATGATCGCCGACTGGACGCCAGAAGACTTCGCCTCCGCCGAGGACGCCGCTCGTGGCGCAGTGCGGCGCCTCCGGCGGGCCAGGTTCGAATACGATCCCGAGGTGACGAGGGCTAGCGGGTTCGAGCGAGACGTCTTGGGTCCGCTTCTCAGCGTGGGATGGCAAGCCATCGGCGAGCTGGACGAGGCGGTCTCCGGTTATGCTGAAGACGAGAGCGACCGATGAGTGGATCCCCTGCCCCCCAGGCCCTCCCCCGGGAACTGGTGCTGGCCTCCGCGGGATCGGGAAAGACATACCGCCTCTCCAGCGGCATTCTCGGCCTGTTGGCGGCGGGGGCACCACCCGGTGCGATGCTCGCCTCCACCTTCACCCGCAAGGCGGCCGGCGAGATCCTGGAGCGAGTACTCGTGCGACTCGCAGAGGGTGCTACCGACGCCGGGAAGGCCCGTGAACTCGGACACGACGCCCACCCGAGTCTCGCACAACCGGACGAGTGCCGCCGGTTACTGAGTCAACTGTTGACCGACCTGCACCAGATGAACGTGGGCACCCTGGATGCGTTCTTCGTGCGGGTGGCCCGGAGCTTCTTCCAGGAACTGGGGATGGCGCCCAGATGGACCATCGCCGACGAGCCGACCCAAGAGCGGCTCCGTACCAAAGCCGTGCAGTCCGCCCTGGTCGGCGCCGACCGAGCGGAGATGGTCGAACTGCTGCGCATGCTCAACCGAGAGGGCGCCGACCGGCCGGTGCACTCCACCCTCCTCAACAAGGTCGACGTTCTGCTCGGCGTCCGGCGGCAGTTGGACCCGAGGGCAGTAGATCACTGGCTCGCGGGGTTCGGCGTGACCGAGCAACTCTCTACCGAAGCGCTCCGGGAGAGGGCGCAAATCCTGGCCAC
>JBDHFN010000085.1:0-19650 GCA_039590375.1 Gemmatimonadota bacterium | reverse complement strand
GAAGCCCGATCGGCGCCTGGTATGCATGCGGACATCGAGATCATCCAGGCCAAGATCGACGAAGAGAGCACTTTCGTGGGTCGCCTGGAGGACGAGGTGGCCCGGGTCATCGTGGGGCAGCGGTACATGGTCGAGCGGTTGCTCATTGGACTGTTGGCCGATGGCCATATTCTGATGGAGGGCGTTCCGGGACTGGCGAAGACGCTCACGGTCAGCACGCTGGCCAAGGCGATCAACACGTCTTTCCAGCGCATTCAGTTCACGCCCGACCTTCTGCCCGCCGACCTGATCGGGACGTTGATCTATGACCCGAAATCGTCCGAGTTTCAGACGAAGAAGGGCCCCATTTTCGCGAACGTCATCCTGGCCGACGAGATCAACCGCTCGCCGGCGAAGGTACAGGCGGCGCTGCTCGAGGCCATGCAGGAGCACCAGGTCACGATCGGGCAGAACACCTTCCCGCTCGACGACCCGTTCCTCGTTCTCGCCACGCAGAATCCCATCGAGCAGGAGGGCACGTATCCACTCCCCGAGGCCCAGGTCGACCGCTTCATGCTGAAGTTGTCGGTGGAGTACCCGAACAAGGACGAGGAGGTGGAAATCCTCCGCCGGGTCGCGGGTGGGCCGGGACATGAGGTCACCCCCGTCGTCACCCCCGAGGAGATCCTTCGTGCGCGGAACGCCGTCCAGATGATCTACATGGACAACCAGGTCGAGCGATACATCGTCGAGCTCGTCTTCGCGACTCGTGATCCGGCCGATCACGGTCTCGCCGACCTGACGGATCTCATTCACTTCGGCGCTTCGCCCCGAGCCACGATCAATCTGGCCAAGGCCGCGCGCGCGCATGCCTTCCTCCGACGCCGAGGGTACGTGACACCGGAGGACGTCCGGGCCGTGGGCCTCGATGTGATGCGGCACCGGGTGCTCCTTACCTACGAGGCCGAGGCCGAGGAGGTCACTTCGGAGGACGTGGTCAGGCGCGTCCTCGACAACATCGAAGTGCCATGAAGGCTGTGGAGAACGTACAAGGGGTCGCGTAGGAGTCTGTGAGGAGTATCGGTCGATGATCCCGCGGGAGATCCTCAAGAAGGTGCGTCGCGTCGAGATCCGCACCCGGGGCCTCGTCAACGAGGTCTTCTCGGGCGAATACCACTCCGTCTTCAAGGGGAGGGGGATGAATTTCGCCGAGGTGCGGGAATATCAGTACGGCGACGATATCCGCAGCATCGACTGGAACGTGACGGCCCGCACGGGACACCCCTTCGTGAAGGTGTTCGAGGAAGAGCGGGAGCTCACGGTGATGTTGGTCGTGGACGTAAGCGCCTCCGGTGACTTCGGGACGCGCCAGCGGATGAAGGGTGAGGTGGCCGTGGAGATCTGTGCTTTGCTGGCGTTCTCCGCCATCAAGAACAACGACAAAGTCGGCCTGATCATTTTCAGCGACCGTATCGAGAAGTTCGTACCCCCCAGAAAGGGCCGTTCTCATGTGCTCCGCGTGCTGAGGGAGCTCTTCTACCACAAGCCCGAGGGCCGGGGGACGGATATCCGGGGGGCGCTCGAGTATCTGACCCACGTGATCAAGCGTCGGGCGGTCGTGTTCCTCGTGTCGGATTTCAAGGCTCCCTCCTTCGAGAAGCCGCTTTCGGTTGCGGGAAGGCGGCACGACCTGATCGCGGTGCGTCTCGGCGACGACCGGGAGACGTCGCTTCCCCCGCTTGGATACGTCGAATTCGAGGACGCCGAGACCGGTGAGCTTCTCACGGTGAATACGGCCGACCCTCGCTTCAGGGCCGAGTTCGCGGAGCGCGCCGCTCGGGTCCAGGCCGAGATGGGACGCACTTTTCGGCACAGCCGAGTGGACGTGATCGACATCAAGACGGACCAGCCGTATGTGCAGCCGCTCATGCTCTTCTTCAAGGAACGGGAGGGGCGCTTCCGATGAGCGCGCGGGTGGACACGAGGTGCTCGAGGATACTCCCGACGGCGCTTCCGACCGGGTTTCTGGCGGCGTTCCAGGTTGCGCTTCTGGCGGGGCTTCTGGTCGCCTTGGCGCCGGTATCGCTACGAGCCCAGGCGCCCCGGGTCTTCACCGAGTTGGACACGGCCCTGGTCTCGGTCGGGGACCGGATGGCCCTCACGGTGCGAGTCGAGCACGACCCGGCCGCCACCGTGATCTGGCCCGACTCGCTCGCGTTGGATCCCCTCGAAGTGCTTGGCGCCGAGCTCGCCCCACCCCTCAGCGAGGGGGGGCGTTCCATTACGAGTGCGAGCTTCACCCTGGCGGCGTTCGAACTCGGAGACCTCGAAATCCCGAGCTTCGACGTCCGGGTGGACATGCCCGACGGGTCCTCGAATACCCTCTCGACGGACCGCTATGTGATCACGGTTCAGAGCGTTGGACTGGACGAGGGTGGAGACATTCGTGCCATACGGGGGCCGCTCGGCCTCCCGTTGAGCGTGGTTTACGTCTTGCCCTGGGTCCTTCTATTGGTGCTTCTCGGTGGGCTCGGCTACTGGTTGTGGGTCAAGCGAAGGCGCCCGGAGGCCAGCCCGCGCCGCTCGGTGGTCATTCCCCGTTTTCCGCATGAGGATGCGCGCGAGGCCCTCGATCGCCTGGAGGCGTCCGACCTTCTGGAGCGCGGAGAGATCAAGGAGTACCACATCCTGGCTTCTGAGATCATCCGGACCTACGTCGAGGGCCGGTACGGCGTGTACGCTCTGGAGATGACCACGGGAGAGGTTGTAGAAGGGCTTCGGAGCGTGGATCTCCCCGAGGACGCGGTTCAGGCGTTCGTGTGGTTCGCCAGCCGCTGCGACCTCGTGAAATTCGCTCGGCTTCGGCCTGCGCCCGTCGCCTGCCGGGAGGTCCTCCAGGCCGCTCGTGCCTTCGTGGAACGAACCCAGCCGCGCGAAGACCCATTCGACGCGGGTCCGGACTCGGATGAAGCCGCTCCCGCGGGTGGCGATCCCGAGCTCATCCATGTGGGTGCCGCGTCGGAAAGGGAGGACCGTGAGCCTCTCGAGCCCGCGTCGACCCCGGTCCATGGCGAGGGGGGCTGATGTACCGCTTCGAGGACCCCCAGTTCCTGATTCTCGGTCTGCTGATTCCCGCCCTGGTGTATGTGTACGTGGGTAGGCGCCGCCTTCGCTCGGGCGCGATCAGGTATTCGGACGTGGCGTCCCTCAAACAGTCCGACGTGCGGCACACGGGTCGGAGCCGACACGCGCTGTTCGTCCTGCGCGTACTCGCGCTCGCCGCTTTCATCGTCGCATTCTCTCGCCCGCAGACGGGTGTGACCGGCGAGACCGTGAATGCCGAGGGGATCGACATCGTTCTCGCGGTCGACGTGTCGAGCTCCATGCTTGCCGAGGACCTGGCGCCCAACCGCTTGGAGGCCGCGAAGGCCGTGGCCGCGGAGTTCGTCCAGGGCCGACGCGACGACCGCATCGGGTTGGTGGTATTCGCGGGCGAGGCGTTTACACAGGTTCCGCTGACGCTCGACTATTCGGTCGTCACCGACCTGCTCGGCCAGATGGAAGTCGGGATGATCGAAGACGGGACCGCGGTGGGCATGGGACTCGCCACGGCCGTCAAGCGCCTTCAGGCCTCGGATGCCGAGTCACAGGTGGTGGTGCTGCTCACGGACGGGCGGAGCAACACGGGGGAGATCGGCCCGGTGACCGGCGGTCAAATGGCTCAGGCGCTCGGTGTGAGAGTGTACACGATCGGGGCGGGCAGCCAGGGCATGGCGCGGATGCCCGCCGACCCTCGGCGCCCGGGCGGCCGGTACGTCAACGTGGAAGTCGACATCGACGAGGCCTCGCTGCAGGAGATCGCGGAGACGACGGGTGGCCGGTACTTCCGGGCGACCGACCGGGAGAGCCTCGCGCGGATCTACGAGGAGATCGACGCCCTCGAGACCACCGAGATCGAAGTGCAGAACTTCACGAGCTACGGGGAGCTTTTTCACTATCCTCTCGCGGCTGGTCTGCTTTTCCTGCTTTTCGAGGTGGGCCTGGGCCAGACCGTTCTTCGTAAGCTTCCGTAACCGTTCAACAAGGGAGATCCGTACCACCGTGTTCCGATTCGTTTCGACCGAGATTCTCTTCGGGCTGCTGCTGGTCCCGGCTCTGGCCCTGTTCTACTGGGGAACGCGCCAGGCACGAAAACGGGCCCTGGCCGAGTTCGGAGATCTGGAACTCGTGCAAAAACTGAGCGCGACCCTCAGCCGAAAGGGGCGAGTGGCCAAGAGCATATTCATGCTCGTGGCGGTCGCCTTCCTGATCCTGGCACTTGCCCGCCCGCAGTTCGGGACTCGCGTCGAGACGGTGCGGAGTGAAGGACAGGACGTGATGGTGGCGCTCGACGTGTCCCGGTCGATGATGGCCGAGGACGTGACCCCGAATCGGTTGGAGCGAGCACGCCTGGAAATCATGCGGATCCTTCAGCGCCTGGACGGAGATCGCATCGGCCTGGTCGCCTTCGCCGGAAACGCTTTCGTCCAGAGCCCGCTGACCGTGGACTACGGTGCGGCGGCCCTCTTTCTGAACGCGATGGATCCAGATTTGATCCCCATCCAGGGCACCAACCTGGGCGAGGCGCTCACGGTCTCTCTGGACGCGTTCGAGGAGGGCACGCGGGACAGTCGGGTGCTCATCGTGGTCACGGACGGGGAGGACCACGAGGGTGAGATCGAAGCGGCGCTGGAGCGAGCACTCGACGACGGTGTACAGATCCACACGGTCGGTATCGGGTCGCTCGACGGTGTCCCGATCCCGGAGATCGATGCCTCGGGGGTGCGGAGCGGGTTCATCAGGGACGAGGACGGCGCGGTGGTGACGACTCGGCTCGACGAGTCGACGCTGCAGCGTGTCGCCGAGGTCACCGGGGGCCGATATTTCGCCGCGCTTGGGCCCGGAGCGAACTTGGATCCGCTGGTCCAGGAGATCACCGGTGGAGAGGGTCGTGAGCTCGAAGCACGAGAGATCACTCAGTTCGACGAACAGTTCCAGGTCTTTCTGGGTCTTGCGTTGGTCCTGCTGCTCGCCGAGGGGTTGATCCCCGAACGCCGGCGCAAGAAAGAGGCGTGGGCCGGGAGGTTTTCATGAATCGCGGAGGGTTGTCGATGACTTGGGGCGCTGGGCTGCTGGTGGCGTTGGCGTTCGCTGGCGCCCTGCCGAATGAGGTCGCCGCTCAGCGTGGCCGCGACGAGCTCAACGACGGCAACCGCCTCTACGAGGAGGGCCGCTTCGAGGAGGCCCACGAGAGATACCTGGAGGCCCTCCGGGAGGCGCCCGATCTACCGCTCGCTCTCTTCAACGACGGGAACGCGCTCTACGAGTCCGAAGAATACGTGCGGGCGCTGGACGCGTACCGCGGAGCGATCGAGTCGGGGGACCCCGCGCTCGTAGCCCCGGCATGGTACAACTTGGGTAACGCGCTCTACCGCCAGCAGAGGTTCGGGGAGAGTGTCGAAGCGTACAGGCAGGCGCTGCGGATCGATCCAGGCCAGATCGATTACAAGCACAACCTCGAGTTGGCGCTCGAGCAGCAGTCGGAGCAACCAGAGCAGGCCCCTGATTCCGAGGACGGGAATGAGAATCAGGAGAGTGAGGATCAGAATCAGGATCAGGAAGATCAGGACGGGGAGCAGGAACCGGAGGATCAAGAGCCCGAGGATGAAGAGCAGGAGCAGGATCCGAATGAGGATCCGAATCAGGACTCGCAGCTCGAGGAGCCTCCGGAGGACGAGCCTCAAGAGTCTGGCCAGCAGCCACAGCCCGGTGACATGACCCAGGAAGAGGCCGAACGGCTTCTTCAGGGGGTCCAGGAAGACCCCGGTGAGGTGAACCGTCGCCAAGCACCTCTGCGGGGGCGCCGCCCCATCAAGCCCTGGTAGGCTCGGACATGCGCTGCTCGCATTGGGGGGTCTCGAGTTGGGTGGTGAGGATCGTCTTCGCGGTCATCGCCTCGGGTGTGGCCGGTCCGCCCGATCTCGCGGCCGTGCAGCTCGAGGTCCACGCCTCGGTTTCGCCGTCCGTCGTCCCCCTGAATGGCCAGTTCACGCTCGAAGTGGAGTTGAGGGGCACGAATCGGACGGACGTGGAGCCCTCACTCCCCGATTTGGGGAGCTTCTCCCGGTATATCGGCCGGAACTCCTCAACGAGCATGCAGATGATCAACGGCGTGACCACCGTGTCTGTGGCTGTCCAATACCGATACCGGGCCATCCAGGAGGGCACGTTCGAGATCGGGCCCGTGGAGGTCGAGATCGGGGGCCAGGTGCTCCGGACGCAGCCGATCACATTGACAGTGTCCACGGCGGGGGCCGCAGCCGCGGGTGGAGCTGAGGCCGAAGACCCATCCGGTGTCGGACCCGAGGATCTGTTCATCGAGGCCGAAGTCTCCAAGACCCGCGTTTACCAGAACGAGCCGATCGAGGTGAACTACCGGCTCTTCACCCGAGTGAACGTGAGTTCCTACAGCCTCGTCAGTCTGGGCGAGAGCGAGGGCTTCTGGGTGGAGGAGGTTCCCGGCCCACAGAGTCCTCCGGTCGAGCAGAGGGTGCGTGGGGGACAGCCGTACACGACCGCTGTGGTCCGGCGGGTCGTCCTCTTTCCCGCGGGTCCGGGCACCAAGACCATCGAGTCGATGAGCATCGAGGCGAACGTGCGGGTGCGGCGGCAGTCCCGCAGTATCTTCGACGACTTCTTCGGGGGGAGTTCGCTCTTCGGGTCGCAAATGCCGGCCGTCATCGTGTCGAACCCGGTGGAAGTCGAGGTCTTGCCCCTTCCGGAGGAGGGGAGACCGCGGAGCTTCACCGGGCTGGTGGGCCGGCTGGGCGTCAGTGCATCGATCGATCGGTCGAATGTAGAGACCAACGACGCGGTGACGCTCGAGGTGACCGTCGAGGGAGAGGGTAATCTCGGGGCCCTGGCGGCGCCGGTCATTGAGCTCCCGGTAGACTTCGAGTCCTTCCCGCCCGAGGTCACCGAGTCGATCGATCGCAGCGGTTCCCGTGTCCGGGGCAGCAAGACCTATCAATACGTGCTGATTCCGAGGTCGCCGGGACGAAAGACCATCCCTCCCGTCGAGATGAGCTACTTCGACGCCGAGAGCGGCCTGTACGCCACGTCGGCCTCCGAACCGTTGGCGCTCGAGGTGACGGGCGATGCGGTGGTCCTCGCCGTGGGTGGACGAGCCGGCGTGGAGACCCTCCGCGAGGATATCCGGTTCATCCAGATCGGCCCTCCGAACCTCGGCGCGCTAGAGGGGTCGCTCGCGACGGCGAGCCGGGCGGGTCGCCAAGAAGCGCCTCGGCCGGGCCCGCGCGGTGATGGCGGGGAGTGATGCCCGTGCGTTCTACGCCGAGGTCGAGAGGGCGCTGCGTGGATTCCTCGCCGACAAGCTCAACGTCGCCGAGGCCGGATTCATGTCCGACGTCGCCGAGGCGGAGCTCCGTAAGCGTGGGGTGCCGGACGAGGCCACGACGGAGTACCTGGCTTGCCTGGGTGAGTGTGACCGCGCGCGCTTCGCTCCTCCGAGCTCCAGCGCGGAAGAGAAGTCCGGCTTCTTCGACCGGGCCGCGGAAGCCATGACTGCCGTGCAGGAGGGGCTGTCCTGATGCGTGCGATCGTAATTGCCGCGATGGCGGCGTCCGGGCTTGCCTCCTCCGGCCTACTCGAGGCGGCCACCCCGGCCCTGTCGGCGTACGCGACGGTCGCGAGCGCCCGTCCTTCACTCACTCGTCCCACAGTCACTCAGGTCGAGTTCTACCAGGAGGGGAACCGACTGTACCAGGACGGGGACTTCGAGGGGGCGCTCGCCAGCTATCTCCGACTGGTGGAGGCCGGATTCGAGAGCGGCGAGGTCTATTACAACATCGGCAACACGTACTTCAAGCTCGGTGACATCGCCCAGGCGATCCTGTACTACGAGCGTGCCCGCCGGCTACTCCCGGGGGATGAAGACGTGCAGGCCAACCTCGATCTCGCACGCTCGTTGACCGTAGACGAGATCGAGCCTCTCCCACGATTCTGGCTCTTCAGTGTGGTGGACTGGTGGGTCGACCTTCTACCGAGGACGCTCCTCATCGCGGTGGTCACCGTCTCCTATCTGGTCGGAACGGGTGTGGTCCTCTTGCTCATCTTGAAGAGGGGAGTGCAGGTGGCCGCGTGGGGCGGGCGGATCGCCGTCGTCTCGGCTGTCGTGTTTGCATTATTTGGCCTCAACCTGGCCGTTCGGGAGTTCGACCTTGGGCGGGCCCAGGAGGCGGTCGTCCTCCAACTGCAGGTCGACGTGATGAGCGCGCCCCTGGACGATGAGACGCTCACGGTCTTCACCGTGCACGAGGGGACCAAGGTTCGGATCGACCGCCTCTCCGAGGAGTGGGCCGAGGTCGTGCTGGAGGACGGTAGGGTGGGGTGGGTGCCTGTGGGGGTGCTGGAGACCATCTAGGGGATGGGAACGACTTCTCTCGGCTTCGTTCGTTTCGTCCCGAATGTGATCACATCCTTCCGGATCCTAGGGGTGCCGGTGCTCCTGTGGTTGCTTCTGCGGACCGAGTCTGAGGCGGTGGCGGGGATGCCCGGCGACGTATGGCGTTGGAGGGCCCTGGGCATGTTATTGGCCATCGGCGTCTCTGACATTTTGGACGGCTACGTCGCCCGACGCTTTCACCTGGCCAGTCCGGCTGGGGCCCTGTTCGATGCTGCGGCCGACAAACTGGTTCAACTGGCCACACTCGGCTTTCTCGCATTTGGTGCCGAGGCTGCGTTTGCCGTGCTGCCGCTATGGTTCTTCGCCCTGGTGGTGGCACGGGACCTGGTTCTCTCTGTCGGGTGGTTCGTTCTGCACCGCCTGCACGAACGGCCCCCGGTGGAGCACCAGAAGCACGGCAAGGTTGCCAGCCTCGCCATGTTTCTGCTCTTGGGCTGGATGATCGGCGATCTTCCTGTGGTGGGCGTAACCATCGGTACGGCCCTGCTTGCCGTACTCGTCGTCGGAAGCACGTCGGCGTATGTGGTGGCCGGTTGGCAGGCGCACCGGGCGGTGGCTAGCGCCGTTGGCTAGCGTGGGGCAGCGCCCGACACCCAACCCCACAACTTGCCCCACGGATCGGCGGTGTCGATCCGTCTAGCTTTGGGGACCACCTGAAGGAGTTCGCACCTTTCGTGAAGATCACCTTTCTCGGAGCCTCGGGCACGGTTACGGGCTCGAGGTTCCTCGTGCAGACCGACCGAGTCCGGGTCCTGGTGGACTGTGGGCTGTTCCAGGGGCTCAAGGTCAATCGCCTCAGGAACCGGGAGCCCTTCCCTGTCCCGCCCTCCGAGATCGACGCCATTGTCCTGACCCACGCCCATCTCGATCACTCCGGCTTTCTGCCCGTGCTGGTCCGGGAGGGCTTTACCGGACCCATCCACTGCACGCCCCCGACGGCCGACCTTTGCGAGATCCTTCTGCGCGACAGCGGAAAGATCCAGGAGGAGGACGCCCGTCGTGCGAACCGAAGGGGCTACTCCAAGCACTCACCGGCGTTGCCGCTCTACACCAAGCGCGAGGCGTCGTCCGTATTTCCGCTCATGGAGACACTGGATTTCGACCGCCCCCTGAGCGTCGGTGACCTGACGATCCGCTTCAGCTCGGCGGGCCATATCCTTGGAGCGGCCAGCGTACACCTGAGCGACGGGGAGCGATCGGTTCTGATCTCGGGCGATCTGGGTGGCGCGAACGATCTTCTCATCCCGCCACCGGCCCCACCCCCGAGCGCCGACTGGATCGTGATGGAGTCCACCTACGGCGATCGCGACAAACCAGACGTGGATCCGCTCGAGGGTCTGGCGGAGATCGCGTCCGAGACGTTCAAGCGTGGAGGGGTCCTCCTGGTCCCCTCCTTCGCAGTGGGGCGGGCGCAGGTCGTGCTCTACGCGCTCGAGGAACTCATGCGCCGAGACGAACTCCCACGCGTGCCGGTCTATCTGGACAGTCCGATGGCCAGCGACGTGACGGATCTGTATCGGCGATACTCTGCGTTCCATCGGCTCTCGGAGGATGAGTGCGCCGCGTTCATCGGGGCGGCGAAGTTCACGCGCGGGGTGTCGCAGTCGAAGAAGCTGAACCGCAGGTCGGGACCGATGGCCATCGTCGCGTCGTCGGGCATGCTCACGGGCGGAAGGGTGCTCCATCATCTGACGTCGCGTGGGGCCGACCGCCGGAACACGGTTCTGCTGGTCGGCTATCAGGCGGAGGGGTCACGGGGAAGCCACCTGTTGCGAGGTGAGCGGTCGCTCAAGATTCACGGGCGCCACGTTGCCGTAAACGCTCGGGTGGCCCAGCTGGACGCCTTCTCCGCCCACGCCGATCAGGGGGAGCTGCTCGGCTGGCTCGGCTCCGCTCCCGACCCCCCCCGGCAAGTGGTTCTCGTCCATGGCGAGCCCCGGGCGGCCGATGTCCTACGGTGCAAGATCGAGGAGGACCTCGAGATTCCCGCCAGGGTGGCGGAGCATCTGGAGGTTCTGGAGGTCGACTGAGCACTCCGTGTGAGGAGGAACCAGCTATTACCCGATGAGACGACTCGCCTCCCGCGTCACGTGGACATCCCCCGCGCCGCGATTTGCCAGACCGCCTCCACCCGGTCGTTCCGAACCGCGTACATCTGGTCGTAGAGGTTCACCACCGGATCGCAGTGCGACACGATCACCTCGAGCTTGTCGCCCAGGCTGTATGTCCGCGAGGGGTCGTCGTAGCGGAGCGTCCCGAACTCGTCCGAGCCGGACCGGTACGTCATCCCCGTCTCGCCTTTGACGATGGGCCAGGGTTGATTGATGGTGCACGCTTTGGCGCCCGCATCGGTGGTGACCCCTCCCTCGTATTGGGCGTTGAGCACCGTCGTGAGGACGGTCAGGGAAGTCTCAAAGTCGGAGTACACGTCGGCGTCGGTCTCGCCACCGATGGCGAGATACTGGGCATCCATGAATACGTAGCTGCCCACCTGGACGTCCGTGAGCCCCCGGGTCTCGTGGTCGATGTTGTACGTACCGGTACCGCCTCCACTGAAGATTTCCGTGTTCAGACCCGATCGTCGCATCAAGTCGAACGTCTCGGTGGCGGGAACCAGTCGTTCGAGGGTCCTCGACCGTCGGGTCTCGAATCCCTGCACGTGCTGTGACCCACCGTCGTAGCAGAGCATCCCCTGTAGACGGAGCCCGGGTAGCTGGTCGACGAGTTGCGCCAACGCGAGCGCCGGCTCCCCCGCCGTGATGCCGGTACGATGCCCCCCCGAGTCGATATCGACCACGACGTCGGCCACGAGACCGGCGGCTTGCGCCGCCTCGGACAAGGCGCGGGCGTTAGCGGGGGTGTCGGTCGCCTGCACGAATCCGGGGCACCACCGTCTCAGATTCATCGCTTGGCTGATCTTGAACGGTGTCGCGTTGATCGTCGTCATGAGGATCCGGTCGATCCCATGCTCGTACATGGCGACCGCCTCGCTCACCTTGGCGGTGCAGATCCCGACCGACCCATTCTCGAGCTGTAGCCGGGCGATGGCCGGACACTTGTGCGTCTTGGCGTGAGGACGACTGGCGATGCCATTGCGCGAGACGGTCTGCTGCAACGTGGCCAGGTTGGCCTCGAGCGCATCGAGATCGACGCACAGCGCCGGCGTGTCGAGCTCCCACTTCGAAATGTTCTGCTCCATCACGTCGGTCGAGTCGAAGGAGCGCATCTCGGCCGTCGTGTACCCCTTAATCGACGTCGGAACCCCGACGGCTGCCGCACCGGCGCTCTGCAGAAAACGGCGGCGGGACAAGAAATTTCTTCTCACGGTAGCTCTCCAGAAAAAAGGAATCGTACGGTTCGATTGGCTTACTCCGGCAGCGCGAAGTTGAAGAGCGCGCTTCCCGCGGCGATGGCGACGAACTGCCGGCCCTCGCTGATATACGTGATCGGGTTGGCATAGACCGCGCCCCCTGTCTGGAACCGCCAGAGGACGTCACCCGTGTAAGCGTCCGCCGCGAAGAAGTCGCCCTCCATCGTCCCGGAGAACACCAACCCGCCCGCCGTGGACATGAGTCCTGCCCATGGTGGCGAGTGGACTTCGACTTCCCAAACGAGATCCCCGGTCAACGGGTTCAGAGCACGCAGAAATCCCTTGGGGTCCTCTCCGGGAACTACGCGCCGGCTGGCACCCATGTAGATCTTACCGGGCTCGTAGGTCGCGTCGGCAAGGTAGTAGGTGGCTCCTTTTTCCCGGACGTTCTGATAGATCAGGTTGGTCTGTGGGCTGTAGGTGGGGCTGTACCAGTTGGCTGCGCCGTCGTCGTCGGGATACACCAGAGCCCCGTCGAGGTCGGGGATGCTCTCAGGGTCTTCGATGGGTCGTCCGTCTTCGTCCAACCCAAGAGCCCACGTTTGCCGGGCGAATTGTTTCCCGAGGAGAAACTCGCCCGTGCTTCGGTCGAGCACGTAATAGAATCCGTTTCGGTTCGGGAACACTACGAGCTTCCTCGGCTCACCTTCGAACTCGGCGTCGAGGAGCACCGGAATCTGAGTGGAGTCGTAGTCGTGGAGGTCGTGCGGGAGAAACTGGAAGTACCACACCAGCTCCCCCGTGTCGGGGTCGAGCGCGATCAAGGACTCCGAGTAGAGATTGTCGCCCTCACGCACGTCGCCGATGAAGTCGGGGCCCGGGTTTCCCGTTCCCCAGTAAAGAAGGTTGAGCTCGGGATCGTAGGCACCGGTGACCCACGTGGGAGCCCCACCCCGCTCCCAACTGTCACCCGACCACGTGTCGTGACCGGGTTCGCCGGGCCCGGGAACCGTCCAGAAGCGCCACAGCCGTTCCCCGGTGATCGGATCATACGCGTCGAGAAAGCCGCGAATGCCGTACTCACCGCCCGAGATGCCGACGATGATCTTGTCGTCCAGCGCCAGAGGCGCCACGGTAATCGCATACCCCGCGGTGTGGTCCGCTACCTCGATGTCCCAGCGCACGCGGCCCGTGCTGGCGTCGAGCGCGACAAGGTGGGCATCGACGGTGCCGAGAAAGACCTGGTCGTCGAGAAGCGCCACCCCGCGGTTCACTTGCCCACAGCAGGTCACGATGCCTTGGGGGAGCGAACGGCGGTAGCTCCAGAGGGGACGCCCCGTGCGCAGGTCGAGCGCCGTGGCGTCACTCGGCGCCTCGGTGATGTACATGACGCCGTCGACGACGAGGGGCGACACCTCGAACTTCTGAGTCGATCGGGCTTGGTAAATCCACGCGGCCTGAAGCCGGTCGACGTTGTCACGGTCGATCTGGTCCAGCGTGGAGTAGCGCTGTGCCCCGTACGATCCTGAGTACGTCAGCCAGCTACCGGGCTCGGACGCCGCGTCCAGGATCCGCTCGTAGGAAACCTGGGCCCCGACGGGTGCAGTCGCCGCGGACACAGCGGTCACAGTCGCCACGGATACCGTCGTCACGAGCAGGAGCAGGGGCTTCTTCACGAGGATCCTCTCAGCGAAACCAGATAGGCGACGAGGTCATCCGTCTGCCCGGGCGTCAATCTCGTTTCATAGCTTACCATGGGCGAGCGCTGCCACTGCTTGTCGAGCGTATCGAGTTCATCTTTCCAGAACGAATGGAGGCCGCCGGCGAGGTCCCTGAACTGGATCGAGAACGCATCTTCGTTGACCCGGATGCCGTCCAGGGTCCGGCCGTCCCGTGTGACGACCCGGAGCTGGAGAAAGCCGCTCGGCATGTAGGCCTCGGGTTCGATGAGCGCCTCCCGCAAGTGGGCCCCGCTGCGGCGCGCGCCGATGTCATCGAGGACGGGGCCGATGATGCCACCTCGGCCGCCCAGTGTATGGCACACGACGCAGTCGAGCGCGGCGTAGACCTCTTCACCGCGGCTCGCATCGCCGGGGATGTCCTCTGGCTCCAGACGGCCCAGCGACTTCACGTAGGCAGCGATGCTGGAGACCTGGCTGGGAGTGAGGAACGAGCCCGGCATCTCGGTACCGGGAATGCCCCGGCGAACGATGTTCAGGAGCGCCTCATCATCTGTCGCCCGGCGAAGCTGTGGTTGCGCCAGATTGGCCCCTTTGCCGCCATTCCCCAAAGGGCCGTGACAGCTTCCGCACTGGCTTTCGAAGAGCCGCTTGCCCTGGTCCATGTCCGCAGACCGAGTCGCATCGGCGGACTGAGCCACGACGAGCGTCGGAGAGCAGAGAAGGACTAAAAGGAGCCGACGAATCACGGAATGGGGCTTCCTCGCAGCACCGGCGACCGATGGTGACTTCCAGAGACAACCGCTTAGCCGGAAACGGGAAACGAATATGTGACCTGGCTGTTCTACCAGCAAGCGGAACGGCTCTCCAGCAAGCGGGCGACCTCCCTTGCCCCGGCTTGGAGTCGTGCCTAACCTGCATTCCGTTAGGCCGCCACCCCTGCCAGGAGCCTGATTATGAAGCGCCGCACCTTCCTCCGCTCCAGCCTCGGCGCAGCCGCCGCGGCATCTCTTCCATTTCCCGAGCGCCTCGAGGGTGCGTTTGCCGACGCGGCTTTTCGCCCGGTTTCCAGCGTCCCGGCCGATCTGCGGGCGATCACCGGCGACGGAAGAGAAATCACGCTGGCTTCCGACGCCGTTGCCGACCTCGCCTCACGGCTGAGAGGGCGCGTTTTGGTGGCCGGCGACGACGGCTACGATGGGGCTCGCCAGATCCTCAACCCGTCTTTCGACAGGCGACCAGCGTTGATCGCCCAGGTCACGGGTACGGCTGACATCCGTACCGCCGTCGACTTCGCGCGAGAGAACGAGGGGCTTCTGCTCGCGGTCAAGTGCGGGGGTCACAGCTACTCAGGAAAGTCCACTTGCGACTTGGGCATGATGATCGATCTGTCGCCCTTCCGGGACGTACGCGTCGATCCCGTGGCCCAACGAGCCAGGGTGACGGGGGGAAGCCTGCTGGGACAGTTGGATCACGAGGCCATGGCCTATGATCTGGTCACGCCCATGGGCACCGTGTCGCACACGGGTGTGGGCGGATTGGTCACGGGTGGCGGCTTCGGGCGGCTGGCCCGTCGCTTCGGGCTGTCGGTCGACAGCCTCCTGTCCGCGGACGTAGTCACGGCGGACGGCGACTTTGTGCGAGCGAGCGCCGACGAGAATCCGGACCTGTTCTGGGGCGTGCGCGGAGGGGGCGGAAACTTCGGCGTCGTCACTTCGTTCGAGTTCCAGCTCCATCCGATGCAGCGGCAGGTCCTTTTCGGTCAGATCATGTATCCCATCTCCATGGTTCGTCAGGTACTCGGGCTCTACAGCGAGTACGCAGCGGGCGCGCCCGATGAACTGCAGCTGGACTGCGCCGTGGTCATACCCCCCGGCGGCGAACCCGGAGTTGCGGGTTTCGCCGTTTGCTACTCCGGGCCACCGAGCCAGGCCGACCGAGTGCTCGCACCGCTTCGCAGGTTGGGGACCCCGGTCATGGACAGTGTGCAGGGGATGGACTACGTCGCGGTCCAGCGCTCCGGAGACACGGAGGACTTCAGGGCCGTGGCATCGTATCTGAAGAGCGGCTTCGTCGGCAGTATCCCTGAAGGCTTAATCGATGCGATCGCGGACGGGATCGAGGGACATCCAGGGCGGATGACTCAACTGGTCTTCGTACACGGCGGAGGCGCCATCGCTCGAGTCCCCAACCAGGAGACCGCGTTCGCGCAACGGGAGGAACTCGCGAACTTGCTGTGCGTCGTGGGTTGGCCTCACCCCACGGACGGTAGCGAGCACATCGCCTGGATCCGCGAATTCTGGCCGGCCGTGGAGCGCTTCACACGTGGCTTCTACACGAACGACCTCGAGGACGGCGCCACGACCGAGGCGATCAACGCCAACTTCCGCGACAACTTCAACCGGCTGGTGGCGGTGAAGAACCGGTACGATCCGAACAACCTGTTCCGGCTGAATGCGAACGTGGAGCCGTCGGTGTAGTGATACTTGAAGGATATCCTCCTACGGTAGGAAGATGTCCTTCGGGATATAACCCGTGACCACCTGGGTGAGGTCGACCACCTCGCTCACGCGGAAATCCACGGCGATGCTCGCGAGCGAGAGCGCCTTGGCGGGCGTGAGCCCCTTCTCATCCACCAGGAAGTCGACGACCCCCCAGGCAGCGTGCCGTGTGGCGCGGTCGAGATCGAGGTCGATTCCCATGATCATGTAGTGCGTATCGGTCTCGGCACGTGGGCCCGAGATCGTGACGCCCTTGTGCACGACGAAACGGAACACCCCGGCGAGCGACTGCTCGATTGCTGTGCCGCTTACCTCACCGTCGCCCTGGGCGCCGTGCGGGTCGCCCGTGTAGAAGAGCGCTCCGGGATGGAAGACCGGAAGGTAGAGGGTCGTACCGGCCTTGAGGTCCTTCACGTCCATGTTTCCGCCGAAGGCCCCCGGGGGCCTCGAGCTCTGGACGCCGGGCACCGTCACGCCCGGCTCGCCCACCACGGGGGCGGGTGCAACGGCCATGATCCCCATGAAGGGCGCCAGCGGCACGTGGATGTCCGGCGAGAAGAGCGCGACCTCACGGCCGTCGACCATCCCTGTGGGAATCACGTGCAGCGTCCCCGGTGGGATCTCCAGCAGCGGGTCGTCTTCGGCGACTCCCGGATAGCTGGTCGAGAATACGCCCCCACGGGAGCTCGTGTTGTTGATCCCCCAGGGCACCCGCGTCTCCAGCGCGAGAATCTGCACCTCGAGCATGTCTCCCGGTTCGGCTCCCTCGACGTAGATCGGCCCGGTGATGACGTGACCGCTCCTCCCGTCTCGTGGCCGTCCGTCCCTCGACGCCCAGAAATCGAGCACGTCCTGATGAATCTGCTCCCGCGGTATGTCGAGTCCCGTCAGGTACTCGACCGGCTCGGCTCCCTGGGTGGCCCCGGCGTGGGTCAGCGTGTTGATACGAACGGTCTCTCCGGACTGGATCCGGAGCACGGGCTCCTTGTCGATGGGATACCAGCCCCAACTGACCGTCTCCGGGCGCGAGGGCACGAAATGATCGGCTTCGATCCCCTCGATGCTCTCGCCCGAGCCGGCGGTATCCGGCTCGTCACAGGCCGTAGCCGCCAGCAGGGCAATGCATGAGAAGAAGGGGACCCAGGACATTCTCTGACGACGATCTCTTCCGGATGACGACACGTTTACCTCCACTCTGCAATAGTGGATTCTCACTCCGCTCTCACCACCGTCCAGTCGGTTCGAACGACGCCCGCGCCAACGGGCCTGTTCTCCCTTCCCCCTCGAACCGATGGAAGCTACCATGAAATCCCTATCTCTTCCCTCTCGCTTGGACAGGCCAGTGAAATCCCTATTGCTCATCCTACCGGTTTTCCTCCTTGCTGGCTGCAGCGCCGGTGAGGGTGATGGGGCATCGGACGTAGAAGCCCGCCTCAACGACATGGCGCGCAGCGCGTTATCCCAGCTCGACGGGGACATCCGTGTCCCGGGCCTCGGCAACGAGGTGCAGGTGATTCGGGATCCTGTGGGGATCGCCCACATCTACGCGAGTAGCCCGGAGGACTTGTTCTTCGCGCAGGGATTCGTAGCCGCCCAGGACCGGCTGTGGGAGATCGACGTCTGGCGTCGATACGCGGAGGGAAGGGCGTCCGAGATCGTGGGACCCGAGCGGTTCCAGACCGACCGGCTCTACCGCCTGATGAAGTATCGCGGTTCGCGAACGGACGACTTCGACAGCTACCATCCTGAAGCCGAGAGCATCTTCTCCTCGTTCGCCGATGGGGTGAACGCGTACATCGAGCATCGAGGGGACAACCTGCCGGTGGAGTTCGAGATCACCGGTACCCGACCCGAACCGTGGACTGCGGAGCTCTCCTCTCTCCGCCTCATCCAACGGGCCGCGTCGAGAGCCCGGCAGGAGGTTCAGCTCGCCCAGGCCGTTGTGGAGTTGGGCCTGGACGAGGCGAATCGCCGCCGCACGCCGGACCCCTACGTTCCTCTCGAGGTGCCCCAAGGACTCGACCTGGAGGCCATCGCTGAACACGGGGATGCGATCATCGACGCCCTGCGTGGAGACTTCAATCAGATCCTGCGGGCTCCCGTGCTTCCGGAGTATCAGGTGGCTGCGGCTCAAATGGCCGGCGCCTCCTTTCAAAGCGAGCTCGGCAATCCCGGAGGGGCGGGGATCGCGGCCCGGTTCTCGCTCCAGGACCTGCTCGAGCAGCCGCTTCCAGGTCTCCCCGACGTGTTCCGGGAGGAGACGGGGAGCAACAACTGGGTGCTCTCTCCTAGGATGACGACCACGGGCGGGGTGATTCTTGCCAACGATCCCCACCGACAGATCTCGAACCCGTCCCTCCGCTACATCGTCCACCTGAACGCCCCTGGATGGAACGTGATCGGCTCGGGCGAGCCCTCGCTTCCCGGGGTGGCCATCGGGCACAACGAGCGGGTGGCATGGGGTCTCACCATCGTCGGCACCGACCAGGACGACCTTTATCAGGAGACCGTAAACCCCGACAACCAGAATCAGGTGCTTTGGCAAGGCGAGTGGGACGACCTTCGGGTGGTCATCGACACGATCATGATCCGGGGTGAGGCGCCCCGGGTGGTGGAGCTCAAGTACAGCCGCCACGGGCCCATCGTGTACGAGGATACCGAGAATAACTACGCCTATGCTGTGAGGACCGTCCTCCACGAGCCGGGGACGGCCCACTACATGGGCGCCCTACGGGTCGACCAGGCGGAGAACTGCGGGGAGTTCCTGGAGGCGATGGACTACTGGAAGACGCCGTCCGAGAACATGATCTGCGGGGACGTCGATGGAAACATCGCCTGGAAGGCGGCGGCCCTGACCCCCGATCGGGGCGGTCTCTGGCACGGGCGACTGCCGGTGCCCGGTACCGGAGAGTACGAGTGGCAGGGCTTCCGGGAAGATTTGCCGGAGGAGTACAATCCGGACAGGGGCTGGATCGCCACGGCGAACCACAACATTCAGCCCGAGGGCTATGGTCCGCCCATCATGTTCAAGGTGCCGCCCTACCGGCGATTCGAGCGGCTTGCCGACGTCCTCTCCAACAGCTCGGCGCTATCCGTTGAGGACAACATCCGGCTGCAGCTCGACGCCTATCACTTCGATGCCGCCCAGGCTGGAGTCCTCTTCACGGGATGGACCTCGGACGATCCGGACGTGGAGCGAGCACGTCAGCTTCTCTCCGAGTGGGACCACGTCTTCGCCGAAGAAAGCGCCGCGGCGGCGATCTATTTCGCCTGGAATCGAATTCTCGAACGAAACCACCCCGAGGCGTCCATTCCCCATGACGTTCCCGAGGGGGCCGTGACGAGCGCTCTCAGGATGGCGATCGACGATCTGAGCGCCGAACAGGGGAGTGACCCGGCTGAGTGGCGGTGGGGGCGGAGCAACCAGATTCCATTCGAACACCCCCTCTCGGCGGCCTTCGATCTGCCGGCGGTGGAGCGGCGGGGCGGGGCGGGCACTGTTTCATCGAACGGAGGGACGTACAAGCACGTCATCGACCTGACGAACTTCGACGACTCGCGGGTGCTCAACGCTCCGGGCCAGTCCGGACAGCCAGGCAGCCCGTTCTACGACAGCCTTCTGGATGACTGGAAGAACGGTGACTACCGCCCCTACTT
>JBDHFN010000084.1:0-18765 GCA_039590375.1 Gemmatimonadota bacterium | reverse complement strand
TGGCCGCCCCGCACTCACGGAGGGCGCTGGCGCTGGCTCCGGGGTCGGGACCGGGTGCGACGATCCCGATCGGAACGGCGCCGGCCGCCGCCGCTGCGCGAATGTCGTCTGGTGTGTCGCCCACCATCCAGGCGCGTTCCACGTCGAGGAGGGACGCGGCTGCTCGGACGGGCGCCGGATCCGGCTTGATGGGACCGTCTTCCATGCAGACCACCGCGCCGAACAGGTCGGTCAGCCCCTCTTTGTCGAGGAACCACTCGGCTTCTTCTCGAGGGCGTCCGGTTACGATGGCCAGGGGCAGGCGCTCTGCGAGGCGCGACAGGACGTCACGCGGTACGAGCAGGCGCTCGGATTCCCGAAGCCCCGGTGAGCCCGATGTACCGAGGTAGGCCCTCTGGTACGCCTCGGTGACGTCCTCGAGCGACATTTCGACGCCTCGCCCGGCGAGGATGCGCTGCGTCAGCACCCAATCGTTGTTGGCGTCGCCTGCGAGGACCATCGTGGCCAACTCCTCTCGCGAGACTTCCACCCCGAACGTGCCCGCCGTCTCGAGTACGCATCGGCGATAGGACTCCTCCACGTCCGCGATCACTCCGTCCAGATCGAACAGGAGGGCGTCCGGCGCCAGGCAGACTCGCAGCGCCTCCAGAAGCCGTTCCAGCGGCTCCACTTGTTCGGGAACGGTGATGCGTAAGGCGTCGGCGATCTCGGGGCGGTGCGGGAATCGTCGGACACGGACCCCCAGCGCGTCCAGTCCGTTGAACACGAAGTCGGCGCGAGCGCCGAAGTCACCGAGCACGAAGTTGCCCTCGGCGGGGCCCGTCTCGATGCCCAGGTCGCCGAGGGTCTCCGTGACGCGTTCCCGGCCCGCTCGGACGGCCGTCACGTGCTTCTCCAACGCCGCGTCGCCCGAGCTCAACTGAGCCCGAACCGCGGCCAACGAGAGACCGGCAACCGGGAAGGGACTCCCTACGTTGCGAAGTACGGTCGCCACCTCGGGCGACGCCACGGCATAGCCCACCCGGCAGCCCGCCAATCCCCAGGCCTTCGAGAACGTGCGTACGGTGACCACGTTGTCGAAGCCTTGCGCGACGGACGTCAGATCCTGATCGGAGTACTCGACGTAGGCGTGGTCGAGGACGACCATCGCCCCGAAGGCGGCCCCGGAGTCCACCCTGGACGCCGCCTCGGCGACACGCTCGAGATCGCTCCGCGTGGCCGTCCGGCCCGTCGGGTTGTTCGGCGAGATCATCGCGACGAGTGAGACGGCGTCGTCCAGAGCCGCGATGACGTCGTCGGTGGGAAAGGCGTCGGTCCATGGTACGGGAAGGATCTCCCCTCCGACCACGGCGGCGAAGCGGTACATCATCTCGAAGGCGGGTACCGGAAGAACCAGGCGCCGACCGGGCGCCAGATAGGCCCGGAATACACGATCCAACGCCTCGTCCGCACCGGCCGTCACGACGACACGCCCCGGATCCACGCCGAGGCGCTCGGCGATGTCGGATTCCAGGGGTCGGGCGTCGGGGTAATCCCGGACCCTCGACAGGTCCGCCTCCGCCAGATCCTCGAGGAGCTTGCGTGGTGGAGGATTCCCCTCGTTACCGTCGAGCTTGAGCACCCCGGGCTCCGGCTGGGCCGGTCCCTTGTAGAGATCCCGGGGAATCCAAGTCGAAGGGAGCGGCGATCCTCGGTCGGTCATGGGACGATTTGGGAGATGGACGTGACCACGACATCGGTGGCGCCGGCGGCTTTGATGGCCGGGACGATCTCTGGAAGCTTTTCCCTCAGCACGGCTGCCCGGACCGCGTATCCGCTGTCTCCGAAGAGCGGGGCCACGGTGGCTTCCCGCATGCACGGGAGGAGCGATACGACTTCCTTGAGACGGTCTTCGGGAGCGTTCACTTCGATCATGACCCGCCTTCGAGCGTCGAGTACGCTCCTGAGCAGCAGTTGCAGATCCTCGATGCGCTCCCGCTTCGTCTCGTGCTCCATGGCCTGGGGACTCGCGTACAGGCGTGTCGACGATGTGATCACCGTATCGACGATCTCGAGGTCGTTGGCCCGTAGCGTGCTGCCGGTGGCCGTGTTGTCGACGATTACGTCGGCGTCCTCGGGTGGGAAGACCTCGGTGGCGCCAAAGGAGCGTACGAATTCCGCGTCGAGGTCTCGCCGCTCGATCCACGCCTTGGTGAGCGTCTCGTACTCGGATGCGACCACGAGGGGTCGCCCGATCTCGTCGAGTCGGTCGAACAGGCCCGTAGGCGCCGCCGCCACCACGCTCACGGGGTCGAGCCCGGTATCCAGGAGTTCCACGACCTCGACACCCAGCTCCTCTACCCAATCGGCTCCGGCGAATCCCACGTCCCGGCTCCCGAGCTCCAGCATCTCGACGATGTTCTGGTGCTTGAGGATCTTCGCCTCGCAGTCTGAAAGGGACACTGCGGGGCGGTAGCCACGGGCCGTGGGGGTCACTCGAATGCCGGCGTTGGCCAGCAGAGCGAGCACCGCGTCCTGCATGCGGCCCTTGGGTAGGGCGAGACGCAGCGTGTCCGTGTCCGCGTCGTCTCGCTTCTTGTTGTCTCGGTTCATGAGGGAGCTCCGTAATGTGCGCCGGAACTCCGAGGAGGGCATAAATGAAAACGCCGACCTCGGAGGCCGGCGTAAGGTGCGCTCAGGTCGTCAGACGATCTTCAACTCAGTAGCACAGCCCCAGCCAGCCGCTCGGGAGCGGATGGTGATGGTGGTGCCGATGATGTCGAATTGAAGTGTTCATGGGGAGTACGTTAAATGCTGGAGCTCGGTGAGGTCAAGTGCGCCGTCCTCCCCACGGCCGACGCCCGCAAGTTGGCTCGGCGCAGCCGGTCCGCATCTTCCAACGCGCGTTGGATCTCGGGGCAGGCCCTCCGCACCACCTCGATGTCGTCTCTGCGCAACTCATAGAGGGCGCACGGAGTCATGGCACGGCAGGTCGCCGTCCGGCGGGTCCCGTGGAGCAACGCCATTTCACCGAAGAATTCCCCGGCGATGAGCGTCGCCAAGTCCCGACTGCTACCGCCATCCTGCCGGGACACCCTGATCACCCCCCGCGCCACAAGGAACAATGAGGAGCCCGATCCGCCTTGACGGACGATGACCTCACCGGCAGGTGCCGTTCTGCTCCGGAGCTTTGCGGCCACGGTGGAGAACTCTTCCTCGGGCATATCGGTGAAGAACGGGACCTTCTTCAGAAGCTCCTCAGGGCCAACCGTGAGTTTCGCTGGCTGGCTCGCCCGGACTGCTCTCAGCTCCGCCGCCAGGTCCTCGAGCATGGCTTCCGCCACTCCGTCCGGGATCATCCCGGCGCGGGCTTGTTCTCTGATCGCTTCATGCTCGGCGTGCAGGATCATCCTGGTGGCCAACCGTTCCTGCGCCGAGCTCACGAACTCGGGAAACTGTTCGGCGCTCTGATCGAGCCGGTCCCGGGCATTCTCCTTCCAATAGCTGTACGTGGTCCGGAGTTCGGCCACGACGTCGGGCGGCGTGGATGCGGCCTCGGCGAGCTCGTCCATTTCGAGCGTTACCTGGAGGCTGACCTGGGACCGGGCCCACGCGATCTCATAATCCCGGGCGGTCCGCTCGGCTCGCAACCTCTCTGCCCACCGGCCACAACCGGGCGTCCGGGCCAAGAACCGATGGAGCGTGCTCTCCATGCGTTCGCCGGTGGGCGGGTAGAGCGTGTACTCGGGTAGACTGCCCTGGTGTCGGATTCCCTCACTCTGAAGCCCGATGGAGTGCACCAGACTTCGGTACGTTCGTTCCGTCAGGTGTCCGCCCGTAAACATCTGGTAGTACAGCCTATTCTCCTCCCCGAATGAGCGGAGGTACAGGAGTCTGCGTTCCTGCTCGTTATCGAGGTACTCTCCTCTGAGCTCCTCGAGCTCATTCTTCATTGCTTCGATCCTGACTTCACACTGGGTACGCAGCCGCTTCGAAATTCGGCGCGAGAAGAGACCCCCCGTCTCCAACTCCGGGATCCGTTCCAACGTCCGCTGCTTGGCGGAGAGAAGCCCTTCGAGGCGGGCCAATCGATCGGACAAGGGAGGCACATGCAGCTTGAACCTTCTCACCAGGGGTTCGATGGTGAGCCCTTGTATCAACAGGCTGAACAGCACGGCGCCCATCACCAGCGCGACGATGACCTGATTTAGATCACCGAACCCGGCCACTTGTCGCCCGAAGTCTGGGAGGCTGAGAGCGACGGCAAGCGCCAACGCACCGCGAAGTCCACCCCAGAACATCACCGTCTGATGACCACGGCCGATGGGGTCGTACTCGGGAAGCCGACCGATTCCGGGCACCAGGCCGAACACGACGACCGCCCGTGAGGCGAGCATGGCACCGACGACCACCAGCAGAAGGGGGAAGCTGTCGGCCAGGGCCCCCAAATCGACCGCGAGGCCGACCATGAGGAAGATGAGAGCGTTGGCTACCATGGCCATGTATCCCCAAAAGCGCTCGAGATAATCGGCGATCGACGGGGAGATCTTCGCCTTACCCCAACCGCCGATGAGCATGCCGGCCACGACCGTCGCCATCACGCCACTCACGTTGAGCACTTCTTCGGCGACCAGGAACGACACGTAAGCCAGAACCGTCGTCAGCGTGACCTCGATAAAGGCGTCGCCATCGACTCGCCCCAGGATCATCCCGACGAGCACGGCACTGGCCCATCCGACCATCAAGCCACCGAAGAAGACGACCAGGAAGTCGAGGCCGCCCTGGAATACGACGCTTCCGGTGGCGACCGCCCCTGTCAGGAGGATTCCCGTCAAGATGCGCGCCAGCACGATGGCCGTCGCATCGTTGAAGAGACTCTCTCCTTCGACGAGGATCGTGAGCCTCTTCGGGGCACCGAGTCGATGGAGGAGCCTGATCACCGACACGGGCTCCGTCGCGCTCAAGATGGAGCCCAGCAGAAGTGCTTCGAACCACCCTAGGGGTGTGGCGAAGACCATCACGCCGGCGATCAATCCTGTGGAGAGGAGCAGGCCCGGCACCGCCAGGAGCAGCACTCCCGACAAGTTTTCACGGAGGGTCCGGGCGTCCAGCTTGAACGCCGCCTCGAAGATCAGCGTGGGCAGGAGAACGAAGAAGGCCACGTCCGGCGAGATCCGAAGGTTGGCGATCGGAGCCCAGACCTCGCCCCCGAGGCGGGCGACCTGAGCCAGCACCATACCCGTCACGACCAGCCCGACCGTAAAGGGAATCGTGATCCGCGCCGCCGAGAACGGAATTCTGATCCGCTTGGAGATGGCCATCACGCCGGTGGCCACGAGCAGAAGGCTTATCGTGGCTCCGACGATCTCGATTACGTGATTGCCAGCCTCTTCCATGCTCAAGCTCCTGGACTTGCACCACCCAAGTCAGGCCCGTGAAGAGAGATGGCAGTGCACTTGGACGGGCCGGGGGCTGCCGAGCCCACCAATTGAGGGGCTTATTCGCGGGTACGCAAGCAAGGCTCGGAAACATTTGGTGCACCGCCCCCGCAACAGGCGCTCGGCCTGACGTCCGTTACTCGATGAGCGCCTGATATACGAGCCTGCGGAACTGCTGACGGAACGTGATGTCGCGGTTCGGACGAATTTGAACCATGAACACGCCGATGAGGTCTTCCTCGGGGTCGACCCAGAACGAAGTCCCCTGAACTCCAATCCACGAGTAGCTTCCCACCGAGTCGGGCATGCCGTCCTGGCCCGCCTCCGTCTTGACCGTGAAGCCGAGCCCGAAGCCCCAGCCGGGCTGCAGAATCGTCCTGGGCAAGCCCTCCTCGAGGTGATCCACGGTCATCATCTCGATCGTCTTCCGTCCCAAAATCCGAGCACCGTCCAACTCGCCTCCGTTGAGCAGCATTTGGGCGAACCGGGCGTAATCGTGCGCCGTCGACATGAGACCGGCACCGCCCGAGAAATTCCCAATCGGGGGAGTGACGCCTACGGTGTCTCCAAAGACCAGCTCCCGGTCGGGCCCCGAATGCCCATAGGTGCGCGCGAAGCGATCCCGTTTCGAGGCCGGAACGTCGAATGCGGTGTCGAGCATGCCGAGCGGCTCGAAGATCCGCTCGCTCAGGAACTCATCGAACGACTGCCCGGAGACGACTTCCACGAATCGGGAGAGCACATCCGCGGACACGCTGTAGTGCCATCGCGTTCCGGGTTGGTACGCGAGGGGAATCTCTCCCAGCTGTGCCACAACGCCCTCCAGCGTCGGCTGGTACAGCACTTCTCGCTGTCGGTAGACCGAATCGACGACGGTGTTGGAGAATTCCCCGTACGTGAAGCCGGACGTGTGACGCAGAAGGTCGTGGATTCTCACCGATCGGCGCGCCCGTTCCGTCGGGATGGGCTGCCCACGAGTCGCCTCGGCAAGATCGGCCACCCGGAGATCGGCGAGCTCGGGCAGAAAGCGACCGATGGGGTCGCTGAGAAAGAAGCGCCCCTCCTCGTACAGCATCATGACCGCCACGGCGGTGATGGGCTTCGTCATGGAATAGATGCGGAAGATATCCCGCTCATCCATTCTGTCGCCCTCGGCGAGGTCTCTTACGCCCCACGCGTCTTCATACGCGACCCTGCCGTTTCTGAGCACCATCCCGACGGCTCCAGAGATTCTCCCCTCCTCCGCGTAGGCCTGAAATGTCTCTCCGATGCGCAGGAGACGCTCGGATGACAGCCCGACCTCTTCGGGCGTGGCGCGAGGGAGCTGCTGCGCGGAAACGGATGGCGCGACCAGGGCGAACAGGCCCAGAGCAATGGTTGCATTACGAATCATGCACGAAGAGTACGGCGGGACCGTGGAGTGCGCGAGTCCCGCTGCGGCGTCCGCTTCGACCTGGCTAGCCGTGGTTGAGAACGATATGATCATCGGTTAGAGTCCAACGAGAATCTGGAGGATCGAGTGATGCCGAGCGCGGTCAAAATTCCGACGTACGGGTTGGGACGAGTCATGCTCGTCCTGCTTGCGATAGGCCTTCTACCCGCTTACACACAGGCCCAGAGTTCGGACATCCCCAGGACCGCGTCGGGGAGACCCGATATGAACGGAATCTGGCAGGCGCTCGGTAACGCCCACTGGGACATCGAGCCCCACCAGGCTCGCGCCGCGCTCCAGATGGTACCGGGCCCGGTGGTTCCCATACCCGCTCCGGAAGTGGTCGCTTTCGGGGCGCTCGGGGCTGTGCCGCCGGGGATGGGCATCGTCGAAGGCGGCGAGATTCCGTACCTCCCCCAGGCGCTCGCGGTCAGAGACGCCAATCGAGAGAACTGGGTCACGCGCGACCCGGCGGTGAAGTGCTACCTGCCCGGTGTGCCACGCGCCACCTACATGCCATTCCCGTTCCAGATCTTTCAAAGCGATCGCGCCTTCTTCATCACGTACGAATTCGCGGGCGCGGACCGCAACGTCTACCTCGAGGATCCGGGCGAGCCGCAGGTGGACTCGTGGATGGGCCAGTCCGTGGGCCATTGGGAGGGCGACACGTTCGTGGTGGAGGCGCGCGGGTTCACGGGTCAGGCTTGGCTCGACCGCTCCGGAAACCACGCGAGTTATCAGTTGCGCGTTACGGAGCGTTACACGATGACGAGCCCCTACCACATGATGTACGAAGCTACGCTGGAGGACCCCGGCACGTTCTCCCGCCCGTGGACGATCCGCCTGCCGCTGTACAAGAACATCGAGGAGGGTGCGCGGATCGGTGTGTTCAAGTGCGTGGAGTTCGTCGAGGAGCTGCTGTATGGGCAGTACCGTAGAGTACCCTAGGGCGTTGGTCGACTCAGAAGAGGAGCGAAGATGATCGTGCGTTATTCCGCCTTGTTTCTTGCGGTTGGTGTGGGCATGGCCGCGGAGGGGCTCGTAGTACCGGCCGCGGCGCACGCACAGACCCGAAGCTCCGGCCAATGGGTCGTGCCGCGGACAGCCGATGGCCACCCGGACCTGCAGGGGAATTGGAGCAACGCTACCCTCACGCCGTTGCAGCGCAGGAGTGACCGGGGCCCGGTTCTCAGCCCGGAGGAAGTCGCGAGCATCGAACAGGGGCGGGAGAGCGTCGTAGTCGAGCGCGCGGAGGCGAGCGACCCGAACCGTGAGCCGCCTCCTGCCGGGGGTACGAACCCGATCTGCATCGACGGCGCGACCACCTGCTACAACGAGGTCTATATCGACCCCGGCACGCGGGTGGCCATCGTGAACGGCGAGCACAGGAGCTCCCTCATCACGATGCCGGCGAACGGTCGTATTCCGCCTCTGACGGACGAGGCTCGGCAGCGTAGAGTGGAGGCCCGGGAGCTCACCGGCCAGTTCGGCCAGTACGACCACCCCGAGGTCCGGCCGGTCGCCGAGCGTTGCCTCGTGTCCTTCGGCAGCAATGCGGGTCCCCCGATGCTCCCCAACGGATGGTACAACAACAACTACACGATCGTGCAGACCGCCGACCACGTGTTGATCATGGCCGAGATGGTCCACGACGCGCGGATCATCCGGATTGGGGACGGCCCACGGCTGCCTGCCGACATGCGTCCGTGGTTGGGTGATTCGTGGGGTCATTGGGAGGGGGACGTGCTCGTGGTGGAGACCACGAACCTCCATCCCCTGCAGCAGTACACGTCGGAAAACATGAAGGTGACCGAGCGCTTCAGCAGGGTCGCCGATGACACGCTCCTTTACGAGTTTACGATCGATGATCCGACGACCTACACGGCGACCTGGGGGGGGCAGGTTCCGATGAAGGCCTTGGACGGAAATCTGTACGAATACGCCTGCCATGAGGGCAATTATGCCCTCTCGAACATATTGATGGGTGCACGGTATGAAGAACGTAGGGATGCCGACGGAAGCAGGGACTGAGCCGAGGGGAAGACAATGAGCAAGAGACTGATTCTAGGAACTTTGGCTGGGGGGGCGGTGGTCCTTCTGGCGCATGCGGGTCCCGTGGTGGGCCACCACGCATTCGGCGCGGAGTTCGACCCGGATGCCCCGATTCGTCTCGAGGGCCCCATCGTCAGGGTCGAGTGGGTGAATCCGCACTCGTGGATTCACATCGAGGTAACGAACGATGACGGTAGCTCGCAGGTCTGGATGGTCGAGGGAGGCACGCCGAACGTGCTTCAGCGACGAGGACTGCGCCGGGACTGCCTGCCGATCGGCTCCGTGCTGATCGTCGACGGGTATCAGGCGAAGGACCACTCGTTGCCCCGGGCCAACGGCCGCGACGTCACCTTTGAAGACGGCAGGAAGTTCTTCCTGGGTTCGTCCGGTACCGGTGCCCCAGAGGACGGTGCCGAGCGCAGGTCCTTCGAGTCCGGCGGCGGGAGATGCTAGCGGGCTAAGCCCGGAGGCAGAATGAACTCGCGTTTCATGGTGGCGCTTCTGGCGCCTTGTATTGCAGTCGCCGCGGTTGCGCTGCACTCGCCCGCGGCCGCGCAGGCTCCCTCCAGGGCCTCCGGCGGGTGGGTCATGCCCCGGACGCCCGATGGACACCCGGATCTCCAGGGTAACTGGAGTAGCGCCACCCTAACGCCGCTGCAACGCCCTCGAGGCCAGGGCCCGATCCTCAGTGCGGCCGAGGTCGAAAGGATCGAGGGACGGGCGGCAGGCCGTCTCGACAGGGTGAGTCAGCCGAGTGACCCCGATCGACCGGCCCCGCCCGCGGGTGGAGACGGGTCCACCGGAGCCGCCGGGGGAGTGGGCGGCTACAACGGCATCTATATCGATCGGGGGGATCGGGTGGCCGTCGTGGACGGCGTACCCCTGAGCTCGCTGATCACGCATCCGGCGGACGGACGTGTTCCCGACCGGACGCCCGAGGCCGAGCGGCTGGCCGCCGAATATCGCGAGTTCAGAAGCCAGTTCGGCACGTACGACCACCCGGAGGTCCGCCCGCTCGGCGAGCGCTGCATCGTGTCCTTCGGCACGAATGCCGGTCCCCCCATGCTCCCCAACGGGTTCTACAACAACAATTACACGATCGTGCAGACCGCCGATCACGTGGTGATCATGGCGGAGATGGTGCACGACGCTCGGATCATCCGGATGGGTGATGGCCCGCGGTTGCCTGCTCAAGTGCGCCCGTGGATGGGCGACTCCTGGGGCCACTGGGAGGGTGATGTGCTCGTCGTCGAGACCACCAACATCCATCCCCTGCAGCGGTTCCGCGGCAACTCATCGGAACATCTGAAGGTGATCGAGCGCTTCAGCCGGGTCGACGAGGAGACCCTCTTGTATCAGTTCACCATCGACGACCCGACGACCTACACCGAGCCCTGGGGGGGCGACGTCCCGATGAAGGCGCTACACGGTCAACTGTACGAGTACGCCTGTCACGAGGGGAATTACGCCCTGTCGAACATCTTGAGTGGCGCGCGCTATCAGGAGCGCATGGAAGCCCGCTAGGAGTAGCCGATCCAGCGCCCCGCCGCCGCCACGGTGAACCAGATGGCGATGGACAAGGCCGCGACCAGGCGGCTCCGCAATGACGTGTCGAGCGCCACATCGCTCGTGATCCGCCGCCGGACCGCGAACGTGTAGATGAGGGCGAACAGAAGCGCCCACATCTTCACCCAAAACGACCGGTTGTAGTAGACCTTGATCGCTTCCGAGAGGAAGAGGAGCAACCCGCTCGTGATCAGGACCACGACGCTCCCCACGAGCCAAGGCCGAGCCCTCTCAGCGAGTTCCGCTATTCCCTGGTTCTTGAGGCCCACCCCGAACATCCTGAGATCGACGATCAGCAGAGATCCGCCGAGCATGCAGAGCCCGAGCAGGTGCACCGCCTCGATGACGGGGAAGAGCCAAAGCGACTGGCGAACTGCCTGACCGAGGCCAGTAGCCTCGCACCACTCGAAGAACGGAAGCAACATTTTGACTGCCTGTCTATTCGGTCGGGAGCATGCACCCGGACGCCCAATTGATGAAATCGGACTGCGGCTGGATGTCGCAGTCGAACCAGTTGTAGGCGATCATCCGCCCAGTGATGACGATGAAGGCCCAGACGAAGATCGACATGGCGCCAGCGATCCGGACGGCGCGAGGGGGGACGGGATCGTGATCCCATTCCCCGACTTCGGGATGCGTCCGGGTGTGAAACCACCACACGTTCAAACCCGCCAGAATCAGTAGCCCGATCTTGATCCGGAAGAAGATGTTGTGGTAATACCGAAGCGGATTGGAGTAGAGCAGCAACAGGCCGGTCACCACCATCACCCAGAAGGAACCCCTCGTCCACGGCAACATTCGAGTCGTGAACTCCGAGATGGGGATGCGCTTGAAGGTGATTCCCAGGAACCGGAGATCCATCATCACGGCGGTGCCGACGAACATGGACAGCATGAGGACGTGGGTCGACTCCACCAGCGACCACACCCAGATCGACTCGAGAAGCGCGATGCTCCACGCCGTGGTCCCCAGCCACTCCATGAAAGCGTTCAGCAAACTCAGTCGCCCCCGGTCCGGGTGCCAGGCCGGAGCGTCTCGACGGCATAGATCGAGTGGCAGCCCGTGCAGACGGCGTAGATCTCGGCGCCCACGTCGAAGACACCCTGTTCGTCCTGGGCCTCCGCGGCCTCGATCGCTCGCCGTCCGACGCTGACGATCGCCTGCGAGAAAGCGGTCCACTCCGGCTCGTCCACCGCGCGGCCCGCCATCATCATGAGGTTGCCGGACTCGGCCACCTGGTACGCGGCGTTACGAACCCCCTCCCACTCCTCCGGTGAGCTGGGACGGATTTCGGTCGTGCCACTGGCGTCGATGATCCACCCCACCGCGTCCCAATAGGCATCGGCCGCCGGGTCCACGATCGTCGTCATCAGGTCTGAGAGATCGGCGACCGGCGTGAAGCGCTCCTCAGCGTCGGGCGCGCAGCCGCCCAGGAGGATGAGCAGCAACAGCCATTGGCAGTTTCTGAGTTTCATGCCCGGCAACCTAATGGGCATCGCGATGCTTCGCACGAGTCCGAGTCCTCCGCGATGAATCAGCGACGAACCCGCGACGATTATTGTCGCGTTCCGTAGCCGGGCCGGAAATGCTCGTGACAGGTCAAGCACGACACATAGAGCGGATCGTTCAACTCGCTGAGTGCCTCGACGTCCCTGTCCTGTGCCGCCTTCAACGCAGCTTCACCTACATCGAGCATGAGCTTGGCGTCCTGGATCCACTGATCGCGGCCTCGAGCCCGGCTCGGCATCATCAGCAGGTTGGCCGACTCGGCCAACATGAGGGCCTGGCCCTCGAGTGCGCCCCATTCCGCGGTGGTGGTCGGGGTTCGGGTGAGAATGTAGAAGATGGCGTCCGACGTGGGGTAGATGAGGTGAACCATGAGCTCGCTCATGGTTCCGATTGGCCGTGGGCCGCCAAGAGAATCGGGCGCAGGCTGCTGCTGCGCCGGAAGTGCCTGTGCAAGTGCGGCGCCGGCTAAGAGTACCATCGCTGAGAGGCGCATCGTCGTCTTCCCGCTCGGAGTACGGCCAAGTCTAGCGGGGGGCTCGGCTCGACAAATGGGCAGTTCGCCGACGCATACGATAGACGCTTTTCCGTCCGGCTGCAAAGCGCCGGAATAAGGAATCCGATCTTCCGGATCTGAGTGGCGTGCTCTATGATGACGCCTGACCCAACGGATCATGGAGGCAGCGGTGAGACCAGCAGTGACGGTGAGCGTGGTGGTGGTCACGGCGGTCGTGGTCGTGGTGGTGGTTCTGACAGGGCTTGCGACATAGGGGACGCCGGCAGCACGAAGTACGCGCCCCTCGGCCAGATCGACGCTGACAACGTCGAGCAGCTTCAGGTCGTGTGGCAGTGGACGAACTCGGACGCGGCGGTGCTCGCCGCTAGCGACTTGGAGGCCGCGGCCTTCAAGGCTACTCCCATCATGGTCCACGGGGTGCTCTACGTACGCACTTCCCTGAGCATGGTCGCCGCGATCGTGGCGGCCACCGGCGAGCAGCTCTGGGAATTCGACCCGATGAGCTGGGAGACGGGGCGCCCGACCAACCTCGGCTTCAACTCTCGGGGCGTAGCGCATTGGTCGGACGGTGAGGCGGAACGCATCTTCGTTGCCACGGGCGACGCGCACCTTTGGGCACTCGATGCATGGACCGGCCGGCCGGCGGGCGACTTCGGTACGAACGGCAGGATCGATCTGACCGAGAGCCTACGCCGCGCGATCCAAAGACGATCGTACCAGGTCATGTCACCGCCACTCGTGGTGGGGGACGTCGTCATCGTGGGCTCGTCGATCTCCGATGGGCCACGGTACATGACCGCGCCACCGGGTGACGTTCGGGCCTTCGATGTCCGCACCGGTGAGGAACGGTGGCGATTCAACACCGTCCCGGAGAAGGACGAGTACGGCATCGAAACATGGGAGGACGATTCCTGGACCTACACCGGCAACACGAACGTGTGGTCCATCATGAGTGCCGACCTCGATCTCGGATACGTGTACCTGCCCATCGGCACGCCGACCAACGACTGGTACGGCGGGCATCGCCTGGGGGACAATCTGTTCGCCGAGAGCCTCGTCGCCGTGGATGCCGCGACCGGAGAGCGGGTGTGGCACTATCAGCTCGTGCACCACGGACTGTGGGACTACGACATCCCGGCCGCGCCCACGCTGGTCGACATCACCGTGGATGGCCGGCCCATCAGGGCCGTCGCCCAGGTCACCAAGCAGGGATTCGTCTACGTGTTCGATCGGGTGACCGGTGAGCCGGTGTGGCCCATCGAGGAGCGCCCGGTGCCGAGCTCGAGGGTCCCCGGGGAGCGTGTCTCTCCCACGCAGCCGTTCCCGACGAAACCCCCACCCTTCGAGCCACAGGGCGTCACGATCGACGGTCTCATCGACTTCACTCCCGAGCTGAGGGCCGAGGCCGAGGCGATCGTGTCCAGATTCGACTACGGCCCGCTCTTCACTCCCCCGTCCGAGCGCGGGACCATCAATAACCCGGGGTGGTTTGGCGGCGCGAACTGGCAGGGTGCGGCGTTCGATCCGGAGACGGGATACCTCTACGTGCCCTCGCACACGAGCCCGATCGTGGTTCAGCTGGTGGAGGGCGATCCCGAACGCTCCGATTTTCGCTACGTGCGGGGAGGGCAGCGCTCGGCGGTGGGGCCTCGAGGTCTGCCGCTGTTGAAGCCACCGTACGTCCGCGTCACCGCGTACGACCTCAACAGCGGAGAACGGGCCTGGATGGTTCCGCAAGGTAATGGGATCCGTCAGGAGCTGATCGACCTCGGCATCCCCGATCCCGGGCCCGTCGGTGGCGGCGCCTCTACGGGTCCCCTGCTGACGGAGAGTCTGCTGTTCCTGGGGCACAGCGGTCGTCGTGCCAGCGGGGAGCCTCCCGTCCTACAGGCGTTCGACAAGGGGACCGGAACGGTCGTGCATGAGACGGAACTCCCGGTGACTCCGCGCGGGACTCCGATGACCTATATGGCCGAGGGCCGACAATTCATCGTGATGGCCTACGGCGCAGGGGAAGAATCCGGATTGATCGGCCTGGCGCTACCGACGAGCCCATGAAGACGAAGCGGTCCGGCCCCGTGTGTCTGCTGCCGACCCTCGCGGTGCTCATCGCCTCCTGCGTCATGGCTGCCCCCGCAGTCAGCCAAGGCCCCGCACCGACGATCGCTTCACTTTCTCGAGACGGGGTCTATGAAGTAAGCACCTACACTGACTTTCCTGATGCGCCGGAATTCGGCGAGGCCACGATCTATTATCCCATGGATGCCCCCGCGCCCTTTGGCGGTGTGGTGATGGCACCGGGGTTCCGGGAAGAACAACGCCACATCAACTGGTGGGGGCCGCGGCTGGCCACCCATGGCTACGCGGTGCTGGTGCTGGATACGAACGAGCCGAGGGATCCCCCCGATGTCAGGTCGGACGCGTTGATCGCGGCCGTGAGGGTCCTCAAGGCCGAGAACGACCGCACTGGAAGCCCCCTACGCGGTCGAATCGACGCCGGGAAGATGGCGATCATGGGCCATTCCATGGGTGGCGGCGGCACGCTGATCGCGGCCAACGATCACCCGGACGAGGTTCAGGCGGCGATCCCTTTCACTCCCTGGTGGCCGGATGGCGACTTCGCTCGGATTACCGTTCCCACGCTGGTCATGGCCGGCTTGCTCGATCGCACCGCTGAAGTGGACGAGCATGCCTGGCCACATTTCCTGTCGATCCCCGAGTCGACGACCAAGGTCTACATGGAAGTGGCGGACGAGGGTCACAACATCGCGGACACGACCCGTGGAATGGATCTGGCGATGATCGGCCGCTATGGCATCGCATGGCTGAAGCTCTATCTCGATGGGGACGAGCGTTATCGGCGGTTCATCTACGGGGCAGAGGCCAAGTCCGACCGTGACAGGTTCTCGCGTTACATAGCCAATCCCTGAAGAAACAACGCGGCCTAATTAGCGGCCGAGTCGTCTCCCTGGGCGGCGATCTTGACGTCTTCCGGAATCTCCTCGCCCACGACGATGTGGCGTTCCTCCATCGTTCGGAAGCTCATGTAACCTTGAGACATCTCCTCGTGCGTCGGTCGACCCCACGGCACGTCGACGCTGGGATCCGGGTTGTTCGGGTTGTTCTCCGAGTTGTCCCACCAGAGCGTGAACCGGAGCACCGAGCCGGCCGGCACAAAGGGCGGCTCCGCGAACCTGTACGTGTGCTGCCAGTTGAAGATGTAATTGGGGACGTGGAGGAGAGTCTCATGCCGCCCGTCCGGATACGTGATCTCGTACAGGGCGGCCTTACCACGCAGGTGCATGTGAGGCATGAAGCTGAGGAGTTCGACGTCTTCCTCGAAAACATATTCGCGCGACGCCGAGTGGCTCGAGGCCCCGGCCGGAATCAAGAGGGGCATAATGAAGAGCCCGTCGCCGCCGGTGACGTAACGGATGACCTCGCCCGGCTCCTTGAAGGTGATTCCCGCCTGGATGTTCGTGCACACCCCCGAGCCGGGCCCTGGAGCCTTGTTGAAGTGCATGTTGAACATGACCTCTCTCGGCCCGGCCGGGAACAGCCGTCCATAGCCGTCCTCGTTCACGCGAGGTGCGGCCCCTGGAACGAGACCCCCCACCGAGGAAATGATGTGGTGCACCGCCGGTCCGTTCCGGTACTCGACGGACTTGATCCAGCGATCCTCGGGCAGCATGTCGTCGGTGATCTGAACGGGGATATCGACGTAGATGTCCTTGAGGTCGTCGTCCAGACAGTAGGGCTCGTCGAACGAAAGGATCAGATCGGGCTCCCCGAGCGTCCACTCGCTGTCACTTGCCATGGCCATCTTCAGGAAATCCGGCGTGGGCGGAGCGTCTGCGGAATTCCCGGCGGGCGTACCTTCCTCCGCCCATGCGATCAACGTCGCCTTCTCCTCATCTTCGAGGACGCGCTCGTTCTCGAAGGTGCCCCTGTGCTGATCCGCGGCGGACCACGGTGGCATCCGGCCTTCCCGCACTGCTGAGGCGATCCTGCGGGCCCGCACACGTGCGTCGTCGTAGGTCACGAGCGGCCACGGTGCGACCATGCCCCCCATGTTCGTACCGGCCTCCCGGTGACACGTCTGGCAGTTCTGCTGCAGGATGGGCAGTACGTCGGCATAGAAGGTGGGAGTCTCCGCCGCTGCGGACGGGGGACCGTCCGCAGCGGCCACCCTCACAGCCTGTGCTTGTTGCGCGGCCAACGCCCCAGTCGCGGGTAGGGCGAGGACGGCCAGGGCCGTGATCACCAAGGAACTAGGAAGAATCGAACCGATCGTGGTTCGCATTTCAGCACCTCCGGCGGAACGCAGTGGGCAACCACCCACGCGGGACTCGACCTCCAATACTGGCTGATCAAGTAAGTTATGTGCGGTGCCCGTGGCAAGCAAAACCCCGGCCAGCCCGCCGATGCCGATGCGGGGAACCACGTGACGAGGGCGGTCAGTCGATCACTGCTTGATAGACCAGCCTCTTGAACTGCCGCCGGAACGTGAGGTCACGGTTCGGCCGAATCTGAATCATGAAGATGCCGATGAGGTCTTCCTCGGGGTCGACCCAGAACGAAGTCCCCCGTATACCGAACCAGTAGTAGTTGCCCACCGATCCCGGCATCCCATCCAGGCCCGGCACGTTCTTCACGGTGAAGCCGAGGCCGAAGCCCCACCCGGGTTGCAGGAAACCGGTCGGGACTCCTTCAGGAAGGTGATCGACGGTCATCAGCTCGATCGTCTTCCGACCCAGGATGCGAGCCCCGTCCAATTCTCCGCCGTTGAGCAGCATCTGAGCGAACCGGGCGTAGTCCTGCGCGGTGGAGACGAGCCCGCCACCCCCCGAGAACCTCGTGGGGGGCCGCGTGAAGCCGCGCGTGTCGCTGACCGTGAGCGTTCGTTCGGGGCCCTCATGACCATACATGCGGGCCAATCGACCCTGCTCGGAGGCGGGAACGTAGAATCCCGTATCGACCATGCCGAGGGGCTCGAAGATCCGCTCGCGGAGAAAGACGTCGAACGACTGTCCCGACACGACCTCAACGAGCCGGCCGAGCACGTCCGTGGAGACGCTGTAGTGCCACCGCGTTCCCGGCTGGTACGCCAGAGGAAGCTCACCCAGCCCGGTCATCATGTCCGCGAGCGTCTGCTGGCTCCCGACCCTCGTGCTGCGGTACAGCGAGTCGACGACCGTGTTGGAGAACGTCCCGTAGGTCAGGCCGGAGGTATGGCGCAGCAGGTCGAGGATCGTAATCGGTCGACGCGCCCGCTCGGTCGGAATGTCATCCACGGAGGTCGCCTCCGAGAGCTTGGCGACGGGGACGTTGGCGAGCTCGGGTAGATACCTCCCGACGGGATCGGTGAGGAAGAAACGTCCCTCCTCGTACAGCATCATCACGGCTATGCTGGTAATGGGCTTCGTCATCGAGGCGATGCGGAAGATGTCGTCCGCCTCCTGCGGGTCTCCGGCCGCCACGTCCCGCATTCCCCAGGCGCCTGTGTACACGAGCTTTCCGTGCCTCAGGACCATCCCCACGGCACCCGCGATACGACCGTCCTCGGCGTAGCCACGGAAGGCGTCGTCGATTCGCTGGAGGCGCTCGGACGAGAGTCCAACGTCTTCGGGCTCGGCCAGCGGTAACCGCTGAGCGGACAGGGGGGCCGAGGCCAGCGCCCACAGGCCGAGGGCGATCGTTGCCTTACGTATCATGCCGGATCTCGCAGTCGGAGCGTGCTCACAGAATCGGTCCCTCAGCCCGCTACCCCGTAACACCCGCCGCCTTCGTACACGCGCCGCAATCACACCCGTATCGTACGCGAGAACAACTCGTTGTTCTCCCAGCGAGTCCTCTTCATCTGAAGGTCCACCGGCTGTGTACGTCCCTGTACATCGGTGGCACGCGAGACCACGGTGTGGTCACCGGAGCTGAGTCCCTCGGTATCCAACGTGAAGAACGTCCAGGAGTGCGGATCGTCCGGCCCCTCCAGGGCGGCGACACGCCAGGGTCCGTCATCGATACGCACCTCGACCCTGTTGAGGGGCGTCCCGTCGCTCCAAGCCGCACCGAAGATTCTGAACTGATTGTTGGAGCGGGTCACCCTCGCGATGACTGACTTGACCCTCTGATGCGTAACGGACGTCTCGACCCACTTGGTGCTACCGTCTTCCTCCTGCCCCATGAGGGTGACGTAGTCCTTCGCCATGAAACGAGTCATGAGTCGATCGGGGCTCAACTCGATCCTCTCGAGCCATTTGACCTGGGCGATTCCG
>JBDHFN010000083.1:0-13114 GCA_039590375.1 Gemmatimonadota bacterium | reverse complement strand
CATGGACGGAAGTAAGGCGATGGCCGGCCGGTTGTCCGTGTGGCCTCCCGAGTCCGCCTCGACCGTCAGATCCTGGGCGACTGGGATCGATTGGGCCATCCTCGCCTGCTCCTCCGACAGGTCTCCGCGGGCGACGAGCTCCGCCAAGATCTTGGCGGGTGCAGGAGCTAGGAACTTACGTGCTACCTCTATCCGCGAGGCCTTCGCGACCAGCCGATTCGGGGTCACGATGCGCCCCGAGGCGTCGGAATGGATGCCGTGCAGGCGGTAGCGAACGAGCGGGAGGGTCAGATCCATGTAGGCTGAAGCGGATACCCGAGTCACTCCGCGCCGCACGTAGAGGTCGGCAACCGCCGCCTCGAGCAGCGGCTCGTAGGGACTGTGGATCAGGTTGAATCCCCAGGGGAGATCGCCCAAGCGCGTCGAGATGCGGTCGATGGCGTCCTCCACGGCGTCGGGCCCCAAACCGGCGGCGCCGAAGAAGGCGAGCATGCCGGCGCGCCCCATCGCCTCCACGAGCTCCACGGAAGCGATGCCGTTCGCCATGGCCCCGGCCAGATAGCAGAAGCGAACGCCGTGGTCGCTGGCGAAACTGGCCGAGCCGAAGTTCTGGGGCCTGCAGGGGGGGCTCAGCGCGAGGAGAGGAAGTTCGTGGACCTCGGGGTCTGCGCCCAGCTCGACGGATCCACTGTCCGCGAGCGCCAAGGCCTCTCCATGGTCCACGGCGTACAGGGGTCGCCCCACACGACGAAGCCCCTGCGCAAACTCCTCGGGCGTCGTGAGAAGGCAGTCCCGCGGCCCACTCCATGAGCCGATCGGCATACTCGATCGAATTAGTGGCTTCCCCAACATCCGGTAATGTGTACCCGCTCGTGGCGGATGTCGAGCGGAACGGTCCGCCGGCTTGCTGCCCCATGCGCCTTAGACGCATCTTGTCCGTCATGTCCGATGCCATCTCCCGCCTGAACGCAGCCCTCGAGGGTCGCTACGCCATCGAGCATGAGCTGGGTGAAGGCGGCATGGCGACGGTCTACCTGGCCGACGACCTCAAGCACGAGCGCAAGGTCGCGCTGAAGGTCCTGAAGCCCGAGTTGGCAGCCGTGGTCGGTGCCGACCGCTTCCTGGCCGAGATCAAGACGACGGCGAACCTCCAGCACCCGCACATCCTGCCCCTCCACGATTCGGGAGAGGCCGACGGCTTCCTGTTCTACGTCATGCCTTTCGTGGAAGGCGAGACGCTGAGGGACAGGCTGGACCGCGAGCATCAGCTCCCAGTGGGCGAAGCGGTGAAGATCACGACGGACCTGGCCGAGGCGCTCGACTACGCTCATCGCAACAAGGTCATCCATCGAGACATCAAGCCCGCCAACATCCTGATGCACGAGGGGCGGCCCTTGATCGCGGACTTCGGCATCGCGCTGGCGGTGGGGGCGGCTGGAGGGGGTCGCCTGACGGAGACGGGCCTCAGTCTCGGCACGCCGTACTACATGAGCCCGGAGCAAGCGACGGGCGAGCACTTCGTGGGATCGGCCACCGATACCTACGCGCTGGGTGCGGTGCTCTACGAGATGCTGACCGGTGACCCGCCGTATATGGGGAGCACGGCGCAGGCGGTGCTGGGCCAGATCATCACGGGCGAGGCCGTGTCGGCCACCAAGAAGCGCGGATCGGTTCCGGCCAACGTGGACGCGGCGCTCCGGCGTGCATTGGAGAAGCTTCCGGCGGATCGCTTCACTTCGGCCCAGGAATTCGTGAGGGCGTTGGGGGATGAGCACTTCCGGTACGGGGAATTGGCTGAGGCAGGTGCGGGGGCCGGGGTTGGCCCGTGGAAGCGGCTGACGCTAGCGATGACGGCGGTCGCCGCCGTGCTCGGCGTGGTCGCCGGTTGGTCCCTCCTTCGTCCTGAGCCCCCCATGCCGGTCGAGCGTTTCATGCCACAAGAGGGGTTCCAGGGGGGCCAGCCGGCCACGCTTCTGCCGGACGGCTCGGGGATGGTGTTCAGACGGATTGGCGGTGTGCCGCAGATCTGGCTGCGACGCTGGGACAACCTCGACCCGGTTCCCATCGCCGGGACCGAAGGCGTGTTCCAGCAACCTGCACTCTCGCCCGATGGTCAGGAAGTGGCCTTCCTCGCGCTGCCGGGTGAGCTGAAGGTCACGCCGCTGGTGGGCGGTGTCGTTCGCACCTTGGCCGACGACACCCGCTGCTGCCCCTCGTGGGGTAGCGATGGGTTCATCTACTATGCGTCGCAGGCCGGCGGAATCGCGCGGGTACGGGTCGCAGGCGGAGCGATCGAGCCGGTCACGGAGCGAGACGATCTTTTTCCGAGCTTTCACACTCACTTCCGGGCATATCCCGATAGCGATCTGGGCGTTTTTACGACCATGGGTACGCCGCCGCAAGTCGTGGGACAACGCCTCTCGACGGGCGAGCGGAGGATCCTGGCTCAGGGGTGGAAGCCGTTCGTGACTCCGACGGGACACCTCGTATTTGCCACGGACGGGGGGCAGATCATGGCCGCGACTTTCGACGCCGAGGCCATGGAGCTCACGAGCTCCCCGACTGCAATCGAGGAGGGAGTCGTCTCCATTGGTCCTTATCCACTCTACTCCGTGTCGGAGTCTGGCGAACTGCTGTATCAGTCCGGCCAAGCCCCGGATGCTCCAGACGCCATGGTCTGGGTCACGCGCGACGGCGTCGAGCGTGAGATCGATCCCGAGTGGTCAGAAGACTTCTCGGCGCTCAGGCTCTCGCCGGAGGGCGCGAGGTTGGCTGTAACCATTCGTTCGGAGGGTCTAGGTGGCGACATCTGGATCAAGCAGTTGGACCGAGGGCCGCTCTCCAAGCTCACGTTTGAACCGAATAGCTTCGATCCGTCATGGAAGCCTGACGGAGCCTCCGTCACGTTCGTCTCCGACCGCGCGGGTACCGCTGACATCTATGCGAAGCGAGCCGACGGCAGCGCCCCGGCTGAGCTGATTCTCGACCACGAACGTCCCATCTCTCAACCGGTCTGGTCGCCGGACGGTGACTGGCTGGTTTTCACGTTGACCGGGGGACAGTCGGACCTGTACGGATTTCAACCGAATACGAACAGCGAACCAGTGCCTCTGGTCGCCGACGATCAGATCAACGAAGCCTGGCCTGCCATATCGCCCGATGGCCGGTGGTTGGCCTACGTCTCCCTCGAGACCGGTGAGGAGCAGGTCTACGTCCGGCCCTTCCCGAACGTCGACGACGCGAAGTGGCTGGTGTCCGTAGACGGCGGGACTCAGCCGAAGTGGGCCCGTGGTGGTGAGGAGCTCTTCTATCAGAGCGGGAACGCTGAGATGGTCACGGTGGAGATCCACCCGGGCTCGACATTCTCGACCGGCCAACACCGAATGCTCTTCGAGTGGGGCAACCTCGACGACGACCGTTGGGATGTCGCGCCGGGTGATCAGGGGTTTGTCTTCGTTACGACTCGTCTGTCTGAGGACGGCAACAGCAGTTTGATTCTCGTCCAGAACTGGTTCGAGGAGCTTCGCCAGCGGGTGCCGAACTGAGGGGTCAGATCGCCCCACACCTACGAGACATCACTGCCACAGCACGCCCAGACCGATCTCGCCCCGAGTGCTCATACCCTCGGGGAAGCCGCCCAGGGCCCCGCTGAGGAACGGTCGAACCGCGAAACCGTCCGCCAATCGAAGATCGTAGCCGATGGCGACGCCCGCTTCCACGCCCAAGTCACTCTGCCTTCCGCTCAAATCGTCGAATGTCAGGTGGGCCAGCCCGAGTGCCCCCTTGAGAAAGAACCGTGATGTAGTTGGATACCAATACGCCACAGCGCTCAAACCCAACTGCGTGGTGGGAGAGGACCCTCTATGGAGCCAAACGTTCAGCTCGCCGCCGACCAAGAGGTTGTCCCCGCGGCTACCGCCGATCGCGACGTGTCCGCCGCCGCCCGTTTCCCGCGGCCGGTCCCCAAGCTGCTGAGAACCAGCCGCGAGCCCGCCGGCGGTCCAGAAGCCCGCCCGCTCCTGAGCATACGCTTCCTCGGCCGCAGGAAAGGGGAGCATTCCAGCAGCGACAATGGCCGTTCGAATGACCCTTCGCATGTTCACCGTTAGTTGAACCCCATGGTCCGGAGGTGATTCGAATACGGCGTGGTACCGCCCGAGCCCCCTTGCCAACCGCTGAACTTCGCGGCACTCCAGAAACACTCCCGACCGGGAGCCCCAATCCTGGAGTTGGTGCAGTTCCTCATCGGTGGATCATGATGAGCTTCTCCACCGAGGTTGCCGTCCGAATAAGCTACGAAGTCGTGCACAATGACAAACCCCGTACACGTGTCATGAAGAAGTGCGGTGCCGATGAAGCCTCCTCCATTGTTACAGGCGAATTTCGACCCATAGTTCCCGTGCTTGTCTTGTGAGACCCATACGCGCGGGGCCAGCGGCCTGGAGTTCACGTATTCCGGATACAGCGGGATGTTTACAGGGTAAGGCATGACGTTTTCCGGCCTGCCCGCCCAGAGCTTGCTGGACGCGGCGGGTGAGCCGACATGGGCTGCCGTGAGGACCCATTCCCGCGACCAATAGCCATTCCCCTCGTCGGAAGCCCACACGGAGACGTATTCCGAATCTCCGTGGTGACCAAATGCTCCTGGATCCTTGTGGAACGCAACCGCATAGAAAATCTTCACCAATTGGCGGCCGGTCGCCGAGGATCGACCGTCGAGCCGAGCGGCGTAATAGGGCTCGAATGTAGGAGCCCCATCGAACGCATCGATGAGCAGCGCCGGCGCCATCGCCGCGGCAAGATAGTACTCGCAGCTATCGAGCATGGCATCGCGATCGGCTCCCAAGGCAACGTAATTCACGCAGTCGTCCGTGCCAGCGACGTAGTGTCCGGGAGGAGGAGGTGGTGGGCCGGTCGGGCCCTCGCCCTCGCCTCCGCACTCTGGAAGATCCGGGTCGATCTGGCACTCACAGCCCTCTCCGGTCTCTTCGTTGCACTGCTCCAGCGTACTGACGCTGAACGATCGAGGCCCGAACTCCTGAGGTCCGAACTCCTCTTCAGGCGTCGATATGGTAGGACGTCCACGCTTGGGCGCTGACGCTCGCTTACCCTCGGGATCCGAGCCGAAATCGATGGTACTCGATCCGACCAGGAGGACCGGAAACGTTGCTGGCGCGTAAAACCCGATGCTCACCTCCACGCCCCCCGGGCGATAGCCAACCACGTAGCCGTACTCGTCCAGCGCTCCTCCGAATAGAGGGATCACGGCCAAGTCGGCATCGCCCTTCCAGGTCGTTCGAAATTCCGGAGGGTTCATGTACAACGCGATATTCCCCCCCGCAGCCAATCCGTTTGCGAACGCTCCCATCTCTCCCTCGAGCTGCCCACCGATGGCCGCCATGATCGATTGGCCGCGTCTGCGGGATAGGTATGACGAGAGGTGCAAGGAATGGTTCGGGAAGGGGCTGTCCCGCATGTCCTCGAGGATCTGCATTCGGAAGTCATCGTCCGCGAGCGCTATCGCCAAGCCCCGCGCCACGAGATCCATGGAGACCTGCGAGCGAGCCGACGCCACCTGACTCGAAGGAATAGTGGTCGATTCAGGTTGCACAGGCGTGTCCGTACATGCCGCGAGGAGACCAACGATGCCTAGCACGACCGATAGCGAGCCTGCGTGGAGCTTCGGCATCGCGGCCGGCGTCAGAGTGGTCATGTAAAACTCCCGGTTAGAGTGAGTGCCGTGAGCGATCACCCTAACCGGGGGGTATCATCGCTCTATCACGGGGAGATGGGAGGCGGTCGCACCGCTTCGTTCTCGCCTCTCGAATCAAAAGAGTCCTCGGGCCCGTAGGGGGCGGGAGGCGGGGAGGGGTCTGAACCTGCCGATAGGCCGCCGGCCCGTGGATCTTCGCTTGCGCACCGGTACCGGCTGTGAGAAATTCCGGACCCTACCCAAGGTGAGTGCGCCATCCCACCGCCCACACGTTGGACGCGCTGGTGATCACAGGAGGACCTCGTGCGAGGAAGACGAACCGTTACATACGGTCTGGGCTTCGGGCTCGCTCTATTGGCGGCCGGCCAGATCTCAGCTATGCAGATACCGCTCCCGCCGAACAGTGCGACCGGTCGGACGGTGACACCGGCCTACGAGGGCTGGTACGAGAACGCCGACGGGACGTACAGCCTCTCGTTCGGCTATTTCAACCGGAATACGGACGAGATTCTCGAGATCCCCCTCGGTTCCGACAACATGGTCGAACCGGCGTCTCTACCACAGAATCAGCCGACGCGCTTCGAGGAGGGTCGTCACTGGGGCACGTTCGTCGCACGGGTGCCCGCGGACTTCGGGGACCAGGAAGTGACCTGGACCCTGAAGATGAGGGGCCAGACCTTTGCGGTTCCCGGCCACCTGCACCCGGACTGGCGGATCGACGCGCTGCGTGAAGGGGCGCATGGCAATACACCCCCCGTGCTGAAATTCGAGCAGGACGGCCCAGAGGTCATTGGCCCAGGTGGGTCGAACCTCGTTTTTGGCCCGCTTCGAGGCTCGGTAGGAGAGCCCGTAGAGATCACGGTGTACGCCAACGACGATGGCGGGGGTCGGAGCCTCGGCGGGTTCGGCGGGTTCGGCCGCGGCGGCGCGCGCGCCCTCGCGACGCTGACATGGTTCAAGCACCAGGGACCGGGCGACGTTGCGTTCGCTGAAGCGAGTCACCGAGTTATGGAAGCAGACGTCCCGGCGGTGAACGGCGTAACGTTCGGCGCCCCGGGCGAATATGTTATACGCATACGTGCCACCGAGTCCTCAGGGGCCGCGACCGCTGGGCATTCCCAGTGCTGCTGGTCCAATGGATTCGTCGCGGTATCCGTCAACCCGTGAACACGAAGAGAGAGGTCGGACTCATGACAGAGACGAGAATCAGCCGTGCGCTCCTGAGCGTTATCGCGTTCGGAGTGATGGCCCTGGTCGCCCCGCCACCCGCGGATCTCCTTGCCCAGGAAGCTGGTGAGCAGGTCACGTACGCAAGGGACGTGGCGCCGATCCTCCAGGAAAAGTGCCAGATCTGCCATCAGCCGAACTCGGTGGCGCCGATGTCGTTGCTGACGTATGAGCAGGTGCGCAGGTATGCTCGGCCGATCAAGACCAAGGTCGAGAGCCGCGTGATGCCGCCATATCACATCAATCGCACGGTGGGCATCCAGGGCTTCAAGAACGATCGTGGCCTGACGGACGAGCAGATCGAGACGATCGTGAGTTGGGTGGACCAGGGCGCGGTGTACGGCAACGCGGAAGACGAGCCGGCACCCATCGAGTTCCCGGATCCGAACCGCTGGCAGCTCGCGGATCGCTTCGGTGAGCCGGACCTGATCATTCAGTCGGAGCCGTTCACGTTGGAGGCGGTGACGCAGGATAGGTGGTTCCGTCCGACGGTGCCCACGGGACTCACGGAGCCTCGTTGGGTGCGCGCGATCGAGATGAAGCCCTCGTATCCGGAAGGACGGAAGATCGTGCACCATGCGCTCGCCTTCCTACTTCAGCGGGAGGAGGGTGGGATCACGGGCCTCGCGAGCTCGGCGGCCGGCGTCAATGTCGGCCTCAGCCCTCTGTTCATGGAGTGGGCAGTCGGTAAGGTCGGTGAGGTCTTCCCCCCGGACGCGGGCAAGCTCATGCTGCCGGGCTCACAGATCAGCTTCGAGGTCCACTTGCACGCGATTGGCGAATTGGTGGAGGACCAGGTGGTGGAGCTCGGCGTGTACTTCTATCCCGAGGACTACGTGCCCGAAAACCGCACAGTCCTGAATCTATTCCAGGTGGTCGATGAGGAGCTCGACATTCCTGCGGGGCAGGTGAGCGTCACGCAGAACTTCCATGTGATGCAGGCGCCCGGGCGTCTGGAGAACTTCCAGCCGCACATGCACATGCGCGGCAAGGCGATGTCGATGGAAGCGATCTACCCGGATGGCCGCAAGGAACTGCTGAGCTCCGTCGACAACTTCCAGTGGAATTGGCACGTGAACTACGTCTACGAGGACGACGTGGCTCCGTTGCTTCCGAAGGGCACCACGCTCGTGTTCACCGCTTGGCACGACAACACGGAGGACAACCCGAACAATCCGGACTGGCGTCAGTGGGTCGGGTACGGGGACCGGACGGTTGATGAGATGGCCCACGCGTGGGTGGATGTGACCTACCTGGAGCAGGACGAGTTCGACCGGCAGGTCGCTGCCAGGGAGGGCCGCCCGGCGGCGGACGACGACAACCAGTAGGCGTCTCCCCGGTCCATCAGGATCGACCATCCCCCTGCGGCCCGAGCGGCCGCAGGGGGATGCTTCGTTCAGGTGTCGCCGCGCCTGATCTCCGCGGCCCGGGCGTGAGCCTCGAGGCCCTCTTGGCGGGCGAACCATGCCACGTCCTCGATCAGGTCCGGATCGAGATCGGAATCGGCGCGGATCCATGTACGCACCCGCAGGAAGTCCATGACGGAAAGCCCGCCCCGCGCTCTGGCGGTGCCCCCCGTCGGAAGGACGTGGTTGGGCCCCACACCGTAGTCTCCGAACACCTCCGCCGCCCGCTCACCGATGAAGAGGGCGCCGTAGTGACGGAGTCGATCCGGCCAGGCCTCGGGGTTCGACACTGAGATCTGCAGATGCTCGGGTGCGATGTCGTCACAGGCCAGACGGGCGTCCTCCTCGGTCTCGCACACGATGACCCCACCGTTTGCGAGCGCCGCCCTTGCCGTGGAGGCCGTCGGAAGATCCTCGAGCTGACGCTCGATTTCCCGCTCGACCAAAGAGGGCAGCTCCGGGTCGAGCGAGATGAGGATCGGCACCGCATCGGGGTCATGCTCCGCTTGTGCCAGCAGATCCGACGCGACCCAGGCGGGGTCGGCCGCGGCGTCGGCGACGACCACCAACTCGGAAGGACCCGCGAGCATATCGATCTGGACCTGTCCGGCGAGGAGTTGCTTCGCGGCCGTCACGTACAGATTCCCGGGGCCGACCACGACATCGCTCGGAGGAATGGGGCCGACGCCGAACGCCAGGGCCGCGATCGCGTGGGCCCCGCCGGCCGCCAGGACCCCGTCGGCGCCCGCGATCGCGGCGGCCGCCAGAGTGATCGGGGCGGGGCGTGGGCTCGCGACCCACACGGACCCGACACCCGCCGCCCGCGCGGTGACGACCGTCATGAGCACGGAGGAGGGCAGGGGATAGCGGCCGCCGGGCGCGTAACATCCTGCCGCATCGACCGCATCGATACGGTGGCCGGCTCGCCCACCGGGTACGGCCGTGTCCACTGGAGTGAGCGCGCTGCGCTGTGACTCCGCGAAGGTGCGGATCCGGTCAGCGATGCGCTCGAGACGGTCCCGCTCATCTGCGGAGAGCTCATCCAACCTGCTCTCCAGGCTCTCCCCAGTCAGATAGAGGGGGGCGTCCGGCGCGCAGTCCTCGAAGCGCGTGGCGTATCCCCTCAGCGCCGCTTCGCCGCCAGAGCGCACTTCTTCCACGATGACCGCGGCCTCCGCGAGGACCTCGGCGGGCACGCCGCCCTTGTTTCGGACGCGAAATTCCTCGACCCGACGGCCGGGGAGAAGCGGCTGGCTCATCGGTTCTCTCCCTCGTCGGGCCTCACTCTCTCGGAACTTCCCTCGTCGGGCTTCGCCGCATCGGATCCTGCCTCGCGGGGCCTCACCGTCTTGGATCCGGCCTCATCGGACTTCGCCGCCATCGGACGCCGGCGCACGCGTAGGCTTCGTTGCGCGAGTTCCTGGCGGAGCGCGTCGACACCGGCTCCTCGGCTCGCCGCGGCGACGAGCGTGAAATACAGCAGGTCGGCCGCCTCGTGGATCACTTCATCGGCGTCGTTCCGCTCATCGGTGTCGGTCCGGAGCGCCTGAATGAGTTCCTCGGTCTCCTCTCGAAGCTTCGAGGCCAGAAGGGCAGGGTCTCCCATGAGTTTTGCCGTCCCCGACCCCTCCGGCGCCTCTTCGCCCCGCCGTGCGATCACGTCCGAGAGCGCGGAGAGCGTAAAAGGAGTGGGCCAGCATCCGGGTGTTCCCGTGTGGCAGAAGCCGGAGCCATGCTGGCGAACGACGAAGCGCAGCGCGTCGCGGTCGCAGTCCAGCTCCACGCGAAGCAGGTCCTGGGTGGCCCCGGACGTCTCCCCCTTGATCCAGAGCGAATCCCGTGAGCGAGACCAGTAGATCCCCCGCCTCTCGCCCACCGCCGCCTCGAGGCTCTCGAGCGTGCTCCACACCAGCCCGATGGCGTGCCCCTCCTCGTCGCACACGACGGTGGGCCAGAGTCGCTCGTCGATCGCCTTGACCAACGGGGCGCCCACCGCCTCGCCCAGGCTCATGCGGTTCGTATAGAGGGCCATGCCCACCTGAGCGTCCGCACCCAGTCGATCCAGCCGCCCCACGTCCTCGGCGGTGGTGATCCCCCCCGCCGCCGTGATTCGCACCGGGCCAGCCGCCTGCACCGCCTGCGCGAGCAGCTCTTCGTCCCAGCCGGACATGCCGCCCTCATATTCGACCTGTGTCAGCAGGAACCCGCCCACGACCGGCGCCAGCTCTGTGATGCGATCGATCACACCGTGCTCGGTCTTGGTCTGCCAACCCTCCACGACCACCCTGCCACTCTCGGCGTCGACGGCCGCGATCACTCGCTCGCGCGGCAACTGGGAGCAGAAGTCCACGGACGCAGCCGTTCCGATGACCACGCGCTCCGCTCCGGCGTCCAACCACTCCAGGGCCGTCTCGACATCCCGGATCCCGCCACCCACCCGGCAGGGCGCCCGGCGGACCAACTCGCGCATGATCGGGGCGTTGCTTCCCCGTCCCATGGCCGCGTCCAGATCGACGACGGCGACCTCCCCCGCCACGGAGAACTCCTCGAGGCGCTCGAACGGATCGCCGCCGTCGAGGACGAACTCCTTTCCTTTCCGGAGCTGAACGGCGCGCCCATCCATGAGGTCGATACTCGGAATGATCATGGCCGCACCGCCAATCCTCGATCCGATACGAACGTCTTGATCTGCCCGACCGTAAGGTCCCCGTCATGGAAGACCGACGCAGCCAGAACGGCGTCGGCACCCGCTTGAAAGGCCGTGACCACGTCGTCCGGCGTTCCGATGCCGCCCGACGCGATGACCGGGACATCCACCGCCTCGCGCATGGTCTCGAGCAATTCCACGTCACAGCCCGCCCTCGTGCCGTCCCGGTCCCAACTGGTGAGCAGAATCTCGCCGGCCCCGAGGCGCGTGCCCTCGCGTGCCCACTCGATCGCGTCGATACCCGTCGCCTCCCGCCCGCCCACGACCAGGGTGTCCCAACTGTCGCCCAAGCGGCGAGCGTCGATGGCCAGAACCACACACTGAGTGCCGAAGGCCTGGCTCAGCCGCTCCAGAAGGCTCGGATCCCTGACGGCGGCCGTATTGACGCTCACTTTGTCGGCGCCTGCAGCCAGGAGGCCCCGTGCGTCGTCTACCGTGCGGACGCCGCCGCCCACCGTGAGCGGGATGTGGATGCGCCGCCGCACGGCTCTCACCGTTTCGCGCTGCGTCTCGCGCACCTCGTGGGAGGCCCCGACGTCGAGAATGACGATCTCGTCGGCTCCTTGGGCTTCATATTCACCAGCCTGGTCGGCCGGATCACCCGCGTCGCGGAGGTTCTGGAAACGGATGCCCTTCACGACCCGTCCATCCTTCACGTCGAGGCAGGGGACGATCCGGGGTGCGACCTCCTGCCAGACGGTGCCCTCCTTACCGTTCGTGCCCGGGTCCTCGGCATCCGTCGCTCGCACCCGGGGCTCCCCGCTGAGCCAACTCTGGATGAGATCCATCCCGAATGGCCCGGAGAGTTCCGGATGGAACTGACATGCGAGCGTCCGTCCCTGCCCGAGCATCGAAACGAACGTCGCCCCGTGGGTCGTGCGGGCGGCGTTCCATCCGCTGGGGGGGTCCGGCAAGTAGTACGAGTTGGCGAATGCCGCCGTGCCGCTCGGGAGGCCCGAGCCCTCGTCGGCGCTCACCTGATTCCATCCCAGGTGTGGGACACGCACCGAGTCGGGCAGGCGCCGGAACTGGCCAGGGACGATGCCGAGCCCCGGTGTATCCGGACTCTCGTCGCTCCCGTCTCCGAGCATCTGCATCCCGAGGCAGACGGCGAGGAGCGGGGTCCCTCGCTCGTGGACTTCGCGTACCGCTTCGTCGAGGCCGTGGCGACGGAGGGTCTCGAGGCCGGCGGAGAACCGTCCCACGCCCGGAAGGATCGCGTGCGTGGCTGCGAGGACGACCTGCGGATCCTCCGTGATCGTGTACGCGACGCCCAGGGCGGTGAGCGCGCTCTCGACGGCGGCGAGGTTGGCCACGCCCGAGTCGACGATCGCGACGCGCCGCTCCTCGGATCCAGGCGTCGCCGGTGCAGTCGAATCGCTCACGGGCTGTCGCCTCCGAGTGCTTGTTGCTCGATGTTCACGAGGAGGCGCCTCCGATTGTGCCCTTCGTGGAAGGGATGTCGTCGAAGCCCGACGGGCCCACCGCGGCCCGGAGCGCGAGCGCCACGGCCTTGAAGGCCGCCTCGGCCCTGTGGTGGTCGTTCTCTCCCTCCAGCACGTCGACGTGCAGTGTGATCCCCGCCGCGGTGGCCAGGGAGCTCAGCACGTGCGGGATGTTTTCGCACGACATCTCGCCCAGGCGCTCTCGCGTGAGGCCCAGGTCGACTCTGGCGAAGGGTCGTCCCGAAATGTCCACTACGGCGCGCGCCAGTGCCTCGTCCAGGGGCGCATAGGCGTATCCGAAACGCGCAATTCCCACGCGGTCGCCGAGGGCCTCCTGAAGGGCGCTCCCGAGCGCCAGGCCGCAGTCCTCCGCGGTGTGGTGGTCGTCGACCTGCAGATCTCCCTTGCAGCGGACCTCGATGTCGAATCGACCGTGGCGGCCGAGCGCGTCGAGCAGGTGGTCCAGAAAGCCGATGCCCGTCTGGACGTCCGACGAGCCCGTTCCGTCCAGTTCGAGGCTTATGCTGATCTCGGTCTCGTTGGTCTTGCGGTCGATCGTGGCGTTTCGGGGACTCATGTCAGCTTCTCCGAGGGAGGGATCGTGGTTTTCTCCGAG
>JBDHFN010000082.1:0-13626 GCA_039590375.1 Gemmatimonadota bacterium | reverse complement strand
CCGGAGTCGACCCCGGAATGAGCACCACTCCGCTCAGGCCTTTTGCACACTCGCGCGTCTGGGCACCCACTGCCACTGAAGCCGCCGCGTTCGACCGGGTCGCGATCGAGGGCCACGGCGTCCCACAGGCCGCCCTCATGGAGTGCGCGGGGCGGTCCGCGGCAGAAATCCTCCAGCGGCTCTATCCCGAGGGAGAGGTCCTCGCCTTCATCGGCGCAGGAAACAATGGCGGGGACGGCCTCGTGATGCTCAGAACCCTGCGCGCGTGGGGGCGTCCAGTCAGAGCCGTTCTCGTGGCCGATCGGGACGAGGAGGATTTCCTACGTGGCTGGGATATCCCCCTCGAAAAAGACGATGGACTCGAAAAGGATTCGGGGCATCTGGACACGGTGCTGCGTGCCGCTTCCGTCATCGTGGACGGCATTCTCGGCACCGGTATCCGTGGAGCCCCCCGGGATCGCCAGGCCCGAGCGATCGCGGCCATCAACCGATCCGAGCGGGCCGTGTTCGCGCTGGATACGCCCTCGGGTCTGGACGGCGATACGGGGCAGGTCGCTGGAGAGGCGGTCGATGCCGACGTCACGGTCGCCTTCGGATGGCCGAAACTGGGCACGTTGCTCCAACCAGGTCGGTCGAGAGTCGGACGTTTGATCGCGGTAGAGATCGGGTTTCCACCGGTGCCGGACCCCGGCTTCGGCGCCGCCGCGGCCACTCCGGGGTGGGCGGCCGAGCATTGGCCGAGACGTGAACCCGACGCACACAAGAACAGCGTGGGCACGCTTCTCCTGGTGGCTGGTCGTCCCGGGATGGCAGGGGCCGCCGTGATGGCCGCCCGAGCCGCCCTGCGATCCGGAGTGGGTCTGCTGCGGATCGTTTCGTCGTCCGAGAACCGTTCCATCATCCAGGAGTCCGTACCGGAGGCGATCTTCGTGCCCGCCGAAGACGTCGACGGCGTGCGCGAGGCGGCCGCCGCGTCCCAGGCCATGGGCGTGGGTCCGGGGCTGGGGGGCGAGCCCGAGGCGGGAAAGCTCCTCGCGGCCGTGCTCGGCGTGTCCGCGGGCCTCCCAACGGTTCTAGACGCAGACGCACTCAACCTGGCGTCGTCGGGAGCGGGTCCCGGCGTGGCGGACTGGGCTGCCGACCGGTCCGTGCTCCTCACACCCCACCTTGGCGAGATGAAGCGCCTGTCTGGGCTGACGACCGAGGCCATCGAGACGGACCGCATAGGTGCTTCCCGAGACCTGGCCAGGACGACGGGTGCCACCGTACTACTCAAGGGCTTGCCCTCGATCGTGATCCCGCCGGAGGGCACCTGTCTGGTGGATACCATGGCCTCGTCCGACCTGGCGGCGGGGGGGATGGGTGACGTGCTTGCGGGCGTGGCTGCTTCACTCTTGGCTCAGGGCGTGGACCCGGCTTCGGCAGGCGCCCTCGCCCTGTACGGGACCGGCCGCGCCGCGGCACTCGCCGCCATGGGTCCGAGTTTGACCCCCTCGGACGTGATCGAAAAGCTCCCCTTCGTGGGGGCCGAGGCAGGGCCCGGAGAAAGCGACCTCGATCATCCGTTCGTGATCTTCGACCAGGATTCCGCGAGGTGACCGACGCGGCCGACGACGTGACCGACGTGGCCGGCGATGATGACCCGGGCCCGAACGATTCCGACCGCGCCGGGCCGCAAGACGCGGTGACGCGTGGCCTGGTCGAGATGGGCTCCGGTGCTGAATTCGATCTGATCCGTGGCCTGTTGGCGAAGACGAACGCGGTGGCCGGTGACGACGCGGCGGTCATCGATGGTGGGCGGCTCGTGATGAGCACCGATCTGAGTGTCGAAGACGTGCACTTCCGCCGGAGTTGGGTCACGTTTGCCGAGGCCGGTGCGCGGGCCGTCACGGCTGCGGCGAGCGATCTTGCGGCCATGGCGGCCGCCCCGGTTGCGGTGCTGATCTCCCTGGCCGTCGCTCCCGGCGAGGCTCCGACCGTCATGTCCGGACTCGGTGACGGGATCGATGCGGCCTTGAAGCGGCTTGGCGCGCCTCTGGTGGGCGGCGATTTGGCTGCGTCGCCCGGACCGGTCGTCATCGATGTGACCGTAGTAGGGGAGGCCGAGGAGCCCGTGACGCGAAGCGGCGCACGCCCGGGCGACGAGCTTTGGGTCACCGGGGTGCTGGGGGGCAGCGCCGGAGCGGTGCGCTCCTGGATCGACGGGACGGAGCCCGGGCCGGGTCTTCGGGAGTCCTTCGTCCGGCCCACGGCCCGGATCGACGAGGCGCGTTGGCTGGCCGAACAAGCGCAGCTGCGGGCCATGATCGATCTCTCTGACGGCCTGGCCGGTGATGCCGGACATCTGGCCGCGGCCTCCGGTGTGCGAATCGTACTGGACGCGAGACTCGTTCCCCTCCACCCCGATCTCTCCGCGGACGCGTCGTCCCTGGCCATGTCCGGAGGCGAGGACTATGAGCTCTGCTTCGTCTCACCGCCGGGCGTGACCGCCCCATTGGCGGACGAGTTTCGGGAGCGCTTCGGGATCGGACTGACGCGCGTGGGCCATGTGGCGGAGGGCGCAGGGGTTGAAATCGTCGGCGCGGTAGAGGGACGGGACCATGTCAGCGGGGGGTTCGACCACTTTTCCTCTCGCGAGGGATCGTGCTGAGGTCGGCATGGGTGCTGGGGGTCGCGAGCCTCCTCACATTCTGGTATGCGGGTCGGGTCGTGCTGCTCTCATTTTTCGGAGGCCGGGGGGCGCTTTGCCGGTCTTGTGATCCGGTGGCGCGCGGATGGGCGCGTGCCATACTGAAGTTGGCGGGCGTCTCGGTTCGGGTGGAGGGCGCGAACAATCTGGCTCTGGACGGAGCGTTCATCCTCATCGCCAATCACGAATCCTGGTTCGACGTGTTTACCCTCGCTGGTTGTCTGCCCATCGATGCTCGCTTTGCCGCCAAGAAGGAGTTGGCGCGAGTCCCCATCTTCGGGCGAGCGTGGCAGGCCTGCGGCCATATCTCCATCGATCGCGGCAACCGTGCTTCGGCGGTGGAGTCCATGACGCAAGCGGGCCGACAGATCAGCGAGGAAGGCCTCCACATGATCTTCTTCGCGGAAGGGTCCCGCTCTCCAGATGGGGCGCTCCATCCCTTCAAGAAGGGCCCCTTCGTGATGGCGATCGAGGGACGTGTTTCCATTGTTCCCGTGGCCATTGTAGGGAGCCGGCGGGTCATGTCCAAGGGATCCTTCCGAATCCGCCCCGGGACCATCACCGTTCGCGTGGGCGAGCCCATCTCGGTCGAGGGGATGGAGCACGCCGACCGAGACCGGCTGTGCGCGGATGTCCGGGACGCGGTCGCACGACTGCGGGGTGGCGAGGGACGGACTTCCCGCCTACCGGGCGAGCTCCCATTGGACGATGTTTTGGTCTTCAACAACTCTCCAAGGAGCGAGTAAGGCGTGTCTGCGATCATAGATGTGAAGGGGCGGGAAGTTCTGGATTCGCGTGGAAACCCGACCGTGGAAGCGGACGTGATGTTGGAGACGGGCGTTCAGGGCCGCGCCTCCGTTCCGAGCGGAGCCTCCACGGGCGAGCACGAGGCGGTCGAGCGCCGAGACGGCGACGCCGCACGATATCTGGGGAAGGGCGTCCAGGGTGCCGTGGAGTCGATCAACACGGAGATCAGTCAGGCCGTTCGGGGCTTCGAGGCGCGAGAACAACTCGACCTCGACCGCACGATGATCGAACTCGACGGAACCCCGAACAAGGCGCGGCTCGGGGCGAACGCGATCCTGGCGGTCTCCATCGCGGCCGCCCGCGCGGCCGCTCTGGAGAACCAGTTGCCCCTGTACAGGTACCTCGGCACGGCCCAGTCCAATGTACTACCGGTTCCGATGATGAATATCCTCAACGGCGGTGCCCACGCCCCGAACAACGTGGACATTCAGGAGTTCATGGTCATGCCCGTGGGCTTCGACACCTTCTCCGAGGGACTGCGCTGCGGCGTCGAGATCTTCCACCACCTGAAGAGCGTCCTGTCGGAGAAGGGGCTCAACACGGCCGTTGGGGACGAGGGCGGATTCGCACCCGATCTTGCGAGTAACGAGGAAGCCGTGGAGGTCGTGCTCACGGCGATAGAGCGGGCCGGCTTCACCCCCGGCGACCAGGTGCTGTTGGCGATCGACGCCGCGGCGAGCGAGTGGATGGACGGAGACGACTACGTCTTTCGGTGGTCGTCTGGGGAACGGCGCGATGCCGCCGGAATGGTGGAGTTCTGGACCGAATGGCTCGACCGGTATCCCATCCGTTCCTTGGAGGACCCGCTTGGGGAGAACGATTGGGAGGGCTGGGAGCGGCTCACCGACGCGGTGGGCGCGAGCACACAAATCGTGGGCGATGACCTGTTCGTGACCAACGTGGCCAAGCTCGAGCGCGGCGTGCGCAACGGCGTGGCCAACGCGATCCTCATCAAGGTCAATCAGATCGGAACCCTGACGGAGACACTCGAAGCGATCCGCCTGGCCGACGACTCGGGTTACAAGTCGGTGATCTCGCACCGGTCCGGCGAGACTGAGGACACCCTGATCGCGGATCTGGCCGTGGCGACGGGGGCGGGGCAGATCAAGACCGGTAGCGCGAGTCGAACCGATCGCGTGGCGAAGTACAATCAACTGCTCCGGATCGAAGAGGCCCTGGGCGAGTCGGCAACGTATCCAGGCAGGGGCCTTTGGACTCCATGAAGTGGCGCATCTGGTGACACGGCCGAGGCGAGCGTCGTGAAACGGCTCATCCTCCCTGTGCTGATCGGACTGTCCGTGTACTTCGCGTTGTTCGGTGGAGAGTATTCCGTGTTCGAGGTGGCGCGTGTCAGGGCCGAACGGGCCGAACTGGAGCAGAGGCTCGCGGAGTTGGAGCAGGCCAACGAATGTCTACGGGCCTGGGCGAACGCCCTGGAGTCGGATTCAGCGACGATCGAACGGCTGGCGCGAGAGCGTTACGGGATGATTCGAGCGGGGGAGGTCCTCTACCGCATCACCGGTCCCACGGACTCCGTGCCCGCCGACCCGGTCCGGGACGCCGAGTGTCGCTGAGCGCACGAGATCGCAACCCTCATTCCTCCTCCTCCTCCTCCTCCTCCTCTCCAGCCCCCTGGGTCGAGGAGACGACCTTTTCGGGCGACGAGGATCCGCCGCCGCCGATTCCCAGGAGGGTCTTGGCCGCATCGGTGAGCATCGCCGGGTCCACGCCGGCGGGTATCGATGGAACGCCGCCGGCGGCCAGCGCGTCTTCCAACGCTGCCGGCTCGAGCGTCTTCGATGGATCAGCGGAGGGCACGGGGAAGGGGCCCAGGGCCTTGAACCGCTCACCGGCCTCCACGATCGGCTTGAACAAATCCATCGGGACGGGGAACACGGTCGTCGAATTGTTTTCAGCGGCGATCTCCACCATGGTCTGAAGAAACCGTAACTGTATGGCCACCGGGAAGTCCTGGATCAACTTGGCGGCCTCGGCAAGCTTGATGGCCGCCTGTGCCTCTCCGGCGGCGGCGATGACTTTGCCGCGCCGTTCCCGTTCCGCTTCGGCCTGCTTGGCCATGGCTCGCTTCATCTCCTGGGGGAGGTCGATGTCCTTGACCTCCACGGCCGTCACCTCGATGCCCCAAGCATCGGTCCCCTCATCGATGATGTCACGGACCACCCGGTTGATCTGCTCGCGTTCGATCAGGACTTCATCCAACTCCGACTGCCCGATGACACTGCGCAACGTGGTTTGCGCCAACTGGCTCGTCGCGAAGTAGTAATCCTCGATCTCTACGACCGCCTTGGACGGATCCGTGACGCGGAAGTACACGACCGCGTTGACCTTCACGCTGACGTTGTCCTTCGTGATCGTGTCCTGAGGAGCGATGTCGAGCGCTACGATCCGGAGATCCATCCTTTTCATGCGCTCGATACCGAACGGGACCAAGAAGATGAGCCCGGGTCCCTTGGCGCTGGTCAGCCTTCCGAGCCTGAAAACGACGCCACGCTGATACTCGAACAGGATGCGCAGGCTCGTGAGCAGAGCCGCTCCTCCGATGATTGCGGCAACGCCGAACAGGGAACCGAAGTCCATGATTCACCACCTTCGTGACGAGGGTGTCAAAGCCGCTGGCTTGCGCTCGATGCGCTTTTCCAATCTACCCCCTGAAGGAGGGGATGGCTCCATTGACACCCCCTCGTACTCTTTTGAGCTTTGGAAGCTTGAACAGCAACGGCGGAGTAGCTCAGCTGGTTAGAGCAGCGGAATCATAATCCGCGTGTCGGGGGTTCGAGTCCCTCCTCCGCTATTCGGGGGTCTGTTGAAGTGGGACGAGATAGAGCCCGGGCCGATGGCCCGGGCTTTTCGTTGGCTCCAAGCGACGGTAGCGGGCCGGGCACCCAGATGAGTAACTTCCTTCATAGGCAGGGAAGCGGATCGACGCACATTTGGCGCACTTAGGCATACAGGAGTTCCGGACATGAACGATCGGGCAACCACCCTCCTCGAAGGGCGGAGAGAGAAGATGGAGCGCGCTTTGGGGCGCCCGCTCTCCGTGCCCGAACCAGCCACGGGCGCCGACTTGTCCGAATCCGAGCGTGACCACCTGCGCAATGCGGCGACCGACCTGTATCTCAATGAACTCGCGTGGGAAAACATCACCGATGAGGAGCAGGTCGAGGGCGAACCTCTCGCGGAACTCGCCTTCCCGGGATTTCTCGCCTTCATCCAGGGACTTCTTCTCGATCAGGTGATGCCGGACTCTCTCGCACCAGCGAATCCACGGCCTGAGATCGCCGAGGACGTCGTGCGGTTCTTGGCCGAGCAGGTCGTGGCCCTTCAGGACGGGATCGGGGGAGTCGGTGAGGAGGACGACGAGCACGGGGCACGGAACCTGGCCCTCACCGATCGTCTCCTCGACCTCGTGTTGTTCCGTCTGCACGGGGTGGATCCGGCGGATGTCGAGGGCTTCAGGGACGCTGCGCGGGCGTCCTAACGCAAGGCGCCGGGCCGAACGTGTGCCCTCTTTCGAATCACACGGTCCGGCCGTCCCCTTTGCCGATCACCCTGTCAGACCAGTGAACGCCAACGCCGGACTCGCGCACGATTTCACCGACCACGTCGTGCGGCGGGAGTTCTTTGCCGCTGGCGATCGGATCCTGGTGGGCGTGTCCGGTGGGGTGGATTCCCTTGCGCTACTCCATCTTCTCGCATTCTCCCCCGGGCTGCCTGCCACGGAACTGGTGGTTGGGCACTTCAACCATCGAATGCGCCCCGAGAGCGATGCCGACGCGCTCTGGGTGCGGGGATGGGCCGCGGCGTGGGGTCTCGCGTGCCGCGTGGGAGTCGCCGACAGCCGCCCGTCGAACGAGGAGGAGGCGCGCGATGCACGTTACGCGTTTTTCGAGCGAGAGAGGAAGGAGCTCGGAGCTCGCTGGGTTCTGACCGCCCACCATGCCGACGATCAAGCCGAGACCATCTTGTTTCGGATCGTACGGGGCACGGGGCTTCACGGCCTCGAGGGAATCCCGGAAAAGAGGGCCCCGGGCATCCTGCGTCCCCTCCTTCCGTTCACGCGGGATCGTCTCTCCGAATACGCCGATTCGGCGGGTATCCGCCCCCGCGTAGATACGACCAACAAGGACCTGCGTTTCGCCCGTAACGTGATTCGACATGAGATCTTGCCTCGGCTCGAATCGGCGGTCGCGCCCGCCGCGCGACGATCCCTGCTGCGACTGGGGCGCATCGCTACCGCTGAAGAGGCGGCGTGGGCTTCCATGCTCGGACCCATCGTGCGGGACCTGGTGACCGAGGAGAGCGATGTCCGCGTCGAAATCGACCGAATCGCGTTCCTGGAATATGAAGAGGCCGTACGAGCCCGGATCCTTCGGGAATTGGCAGGCCGACTGGGGGCCACGCTCGGCGAGGCCGGGACGCGGGCCGCTCTGGAGTTTGCGAGCGCCGGTGCCAGCGGCCAAGGTCACTCGATTTCTGATACGGTGCATCTGACGCGGTCCTTCGACCGGCTGGTCTTTGGCCATGCCTCTGATCCAGGAGTCGACCGGAGCTTCGATATCGATCGTCCTGGCGACGGGCGGGGGGTGGTCTTGATCGGGGGCCGCGACTGGTCGGTCACCTGGTCGCTCGACCAGGGTCCAGTGAGTCCATGGGTGGAGAGATTCTCGGTTTCGGGACTCGAGTTTCCGCTGACCCTGCGGGGGTGGAGCGCGGGCGACCGCATGAAGCACTCTTATGGATCGAAGAAACTGAAGAAGATCTTCGGGGAAAAACACCTGGCTATCGAGGAGCGCTCCCGGGTCCCGGTTGTCGTCGACGGCAAAGAAAGGGTACTCTGGGTTCCGGGCGTGGCCCGGTCCTCGCTCCTCTTGCCCGGTGCCGACGATGAGGCGCTGATGCTGTCGGTATTGCCCCCCGCGGCTGACGGGGCAGGCGAGGGCGCTGCGGATGTTCGGTGAAAGCTTCCGCCATCGGCGTTATCTTCCGCCACCGGCGTTATATTGAAACGTTTGGGAACGTCGGGGAGAACCCCGATGCCGCTTGAGGTGTTATCCAGTTATGGCTGAACAAGATCCGGCTCGCACGCCCGACGACGGCTCCAAGATGACCCGTGTCTCCAGGACGGGGGCGTTTTGGCTGCTGCTCGTTCTCATGGCGGCCCTCCTCGTCCAACTGATGCGAGGGCAGGAGCAGGCGGCGATCGAGTTCACATATACCGAATTCAGGACTCAACTCGACGCCGACAACATCCTCGAGGTGACGGTGGTCGAGAGCCGGCGGATCGAAGGCGAGCTCAGGGCCCCCCGAATGGAGGAGGGCCGCGAGTTCCAAAGTTTCACGACGATGCTGCCGGGCGAGATCAGTCCGGAGCTTCTCGCCGACCTGGAGCAGCAGGACGTCGAAATCTCGGGTCAGCTCGAGACGCGGGGATGGGGTACGGTCCTGATCACGATGCTGCCTTGGGTTCTGTTCATCGCATTCTGGATCTGGATTTTCAGAACCATGCAGGGCGGGGGTAATCGCGCCTTCCAGTTCGGACGGTCCAAGGCGAAGATGATTTCCCCCGAAGCACCCAAGGTGACGTTCGCCGACATTGCCGGCGCGGACGAGGCCAAGACCGAACTCGAGGAGATCATCGAGTTCCTCAAGGACCCTCAACGATTCTCACGGCTCGGCGGTCGTCTGCCCAAGGGCGTCCTGTTGGTGGGCCCCCCCGGGACGGGCAAGACGCTCCTCGCGCGGGCCGTGGCCGGAGAGGCGGAGCGGCCGTTCTTCCAGATGTCGGGCTCGGACTTCGTCGAAATGTTCGTCGGTGTCGGCGCTTCGCGTGTTCGGGACCTTTTCGAGCAAGGGAAGGCGCACGCTCCGTGCATCATCTTCATCGATGAGATCGATGCAGTGGGCCGCCACCGCGGCGCTGGCCTGGGTGGTGGGCACGACGAGCGAGAGCAGACACTGAACGCTCTTCTGGTCGAGATGGATGGCTTCGAGTCCAACGAGGGCGTGATCCTGCTGGCGGCCACAAACCGGCCGGATGTGCTCGATCCCGCCCTTCTGCGGCCGGGCCGCTTCGATCGTCAAGTGGTCGTGGACTCACCCGACGTGAGGGGACGGGAGGGCATTCTACGGGTGCACGCCAAGAAGTTACCGCTCGATGGAGATGTTGAGCTGAGAGTCGTGGCCAAGGGCACCCCCGGGCTGAGCGGCGCGGATCTGGCGAACATCTGTAACGAGGCCGCTCTTCTGGCGGCCCGGGACGGGAGCGACAAGGTCGCCATGCACCATTTCGAGGAGGCGAAGGACAAGGTCATGCTCGGGGCCGAGCGGCGGAGCATGGTTCTGAACGATGCGGAGCGTAAGCTCACCGCTTATCACGAGGCCGGCCACGCCGTTATTGGGCTGAGGCTTCCAGGGCTCGACCCCGTGCACAAAGTCACGATCGTGCCGAGGGGCCGCGCGCTCGGAATCACGGCCAGCCTTCCGGAGGAAGATCGGCACTCCTATACGAAGGAGTGGCTCGAGGGGCAGCTGTGCATGCTGTTCGGGGGACGAGTGGCCGAGGAGATCACGTTCGGCCCAGAGAAGATCACCACGGGGGCGGGGAACGACATCGAGAGGGCGACCGCCATGGCGAGGCAGATGGTGACCCGCTTCGGTATGTCGGATGTGATCGGTCTGATGGCGGTCGGTCAGGGCGATCAAGAGGTCTTCCTGGGCAGGGAGTTGGTTCAGCGCCGTGAGGTCTCGGAGCACACCGCCCAGCAGGTGGATCAAGAGATCAAGCGGGTGTTGGACGAGGCCGAGCAGAGCGCGCGCTCCATCGTGAAGGAGCATGCCGATCTCCTGGAACGCATCGCGCAGGCGCTCCTCGACCGGGAGACCCTGGGCGCCACCGAGATCGGCCTCCTCGACGTGGGTGAGGAGCTTCCGCCCCCGACGAACGGCGCGCACGAGACCGAGGACGACCTGGATGAGGCGGGCTCGGATGAGTCGGAAGCGAACTCGGCGGACGGCGCAGAGCCGGAGGCGGACGCCGCCGATGCGGATTCGCACGAGTTGGACGCCGTGTCTGACGCCGATGCGGACCGCGAGGTACCGACGGTGATGAAGCTTGGTGAGGAGCCTCCCGCTGATGAAGAGACGAGCCCCGGTACGGTGCGCACTCCAGCAGTGCAGCTGAGCACCGAAGACCCGGAGGCCGACGCGTCGGGCTAAGAAGGGTGTTCTAGTCCGTGTCTCAACTCTGGTCTCAGCTCCAGCTCTTCCTTCCGGGATGGCTGGATCTACTGCAGATCCTTTTTGTGGCCTTCCTCCTGTTTCGGGTCCTTCTCTTCATTCAGCGGACCCGGGCGATGCAGATTCTGCTCGGGGTCCTCGTCATCGCCGCCGCCTATCTGCTCTCTCAGGTCCTGAGACTCACGCTCATCGAGTCCCTGCTCGAGACCCTCCTGCAGTACGGTGCGATCGCGGCGCTGGTGGTGTTTCAGCCGGAACTGCGGACGGCGCTCAGCCGACTTGGACAAAGCCGACTCCTGCGCATCGTGAACCCGATGCCCGAAAACCAACTCATCGACGAGATCGTGCACGGGGTCTCGGAGCTTGCCCGAAAGAAGATTGGCGCGATCATCGTGATCGAGCAGGAGGTGGGCCTCGACGAGTACGCTCAAACGGGAAGCCGAGAGCGAGTGGGTGTATCCGCGGCGATGCTCCAGACCATCTTTACGCCGGGGACGCCGTTGCACGACGGAGCGGTGATCATTGTCGGGGCCGAGATCCGAGCCGCTGGAGCGATACTACCGCTGACGCAGTTTGCCGTCACCGACAAGACGCTGGGCACACGGCATCGGGCGGCCATCGGCCTCAGTGAGGAGACCGATGCCCTGGTCATCGTGGTCAGTGAGGAATCGGCGAAGATCTCGGTCGCGATGAGGGGCCGCCTCGAACGGGATGTCGACGCCGCTCGCCTCCGGGAGATTCTCGGCGGAACGCTGCCCGAGCGTGCCGGTGCACTTGCGCCACCCCCCACCCTCGCGTGATTCTGCTCCTTACTCCATAGTGTGCTGTCCCTGGGGTGGCTCGAATCACCCAGGGACTTTTGGGACACCAAACTCGAGCGAGTAACCGGGAATTCAGTAATTCAGTAATTCAGTTTGCCCACTAGGAATTTTTTGGTGGGCACTGTACATTCCCGCGAATTCGAATCTATGGGTCGCCGAGCCAATGGTGATCCACGGACAGTCTGCAAAGGAGCGGCGCTTGGACGCCAGCCAATATCATCTACTGTCATTGTTCGCCGACGGTGGATTCATGATGTATCCGCTCGTGCTGTGTTCGCTCATAGCGCTGGGTGTAATCATTGCCAAGTCGTGGACGCTCTGGATTGCGCACGCGAGCACTCAGACGGTGCTCGCGGAGGTCGAAGAGGCCGCGTCCGCGGGGCGCTTGGGCGAGGCAGCCGAACTTGCGGCGGCCCGGCCTGGCCCGGCGGCTGCGATCCTTGTGGCGGGGCTACGCCGCATTTCGTCCGGTGAGGCTGGCGACAAGGGACTGGCTTCAGCCATTCGCACGACGGGGACCATCGAACTCGGGTTCCTGGAACGGGGCCTCGTCATTCTGGCCACCATAGCCAACGTTGCGCCGCTCATGGGCTTCTTGGGCACCGTCATGGGAATGATTCTCGCGTTCGCGGCGATCGAGGCCGCCGGAGACGTCGATCCGACGCTCGTTGCTGGGGGAATCAAGGTGGCGTTGCTGACGACGGCGACCGGGCTGTTGATTGCGATTCCCGTCAATATCGGGTACAACTTCTTCGTTACTCGAATCGACACGCTGATCCTCGACATGGAGCAGGGAGCACAGAAAGTGCTCGATCTTGCTTATGGTCGGGGGCTTGGCCGCCCGTTGGCTTCGACAGGGGCCGGGGGGGCTGCTACGCCGGTGGATATACCCACTAGAGACTTGGGTCCCGGCGAGGCGACATCGTAGTGATTCGAGGAACTTTTCCGGCCGATAGCCGGTAACTGGGCACACATACGAGGGCTGCAGAAATGGCCGTATTGGACAAGAAGAAATCGAAGGTCAGCGACAAGGTTCCGTCCTCATCGATGGCGGACATCGCATTCCTGCTTCTGATCTTCTTTCTCGTGACCACGACGTTTCCGAAGGACAAGGGGCTGGCGATCGTCCTCCCGGAGGAGGGCGGTGAGGTCCAGGTCGCTCAACGGAACATCCTTCACATCATCGTTCAGCCCAATGGGCTCGTCGAGATCAGGCGTGGCGAAAGCCCGCAGGTCCAGACGACGCCGGCCAACGGGGTCGAAGCGATTTGGCGGCAGGAAGTGAGTGAGAACGCCAATATCATCGCTGCGGTCAAGACGCATCCCCAAGCACCCTACAAGTTCATGGTGGACGTGCTGGATGCGCTTCACACGGCCGGTGCCGAGCGTATTTCTCTGCAACTCTACGAGGGTTAGGGGCCATGCCGATCAAATCGGGAGGATTCTCGCGGAAGTCCCAGGCGTCTTCGGACGTGCCGGACTCCTCGATGGCCGATATCGCCTTCCTGCTACTCATCTTCTTCATGGTGACCACCGTTTTCCAGAAGGACCGGGATCGTCCGATCGTCTGGCCCGCGGCGGAAGCCACGGAGAAGATCGATGAGAAACTGAAGAATATTCTCAACATCTGGGTGCAGAGAGACGGTGCCATTTTCATCAATGACCGGCCCTATTCGTTGGGTGAGGTCACCGCCGTAATAGCCCCGCTTTACGCGGCTTCGGATCGAGCGTTGGTGATTTCGATTCGGGCGGATCGGGAAGTACAGTACACCACGATCGATCAACTTCAGAAGCAGTTGGTGGCGGCCGGAGTGGTTCGGGTCGTATTCGCCACGGAGTTGGAGCAAAGCATGACACGGGAGAGACGATGAACGCGCAAGCCATTCCCGCCGAGGCGGTGACCGACAGTCTCGAGACGGAGAACGACCGATTCAAGCGGTCCTTCGGCTCCTGGTTTTGGGGCTCGATGATCGCAGCGACGGTCGTCCACTTTATGCTATTTCAGTTCTGGCCGACGCTTACGGCTGAGGACGTGTCGTTCACGGTGGAAGA
>JBDHFN010000081.1:0-14106 GCA_039590375.1 Gemmatimonadota bacterium | reverse complement strand
TGCCTCAACTGTGATATTCAGACCGAATTCACGTCGAGCCTCTGCATCGAGTGCGACGCGTGCATCGACGTCTGCCCCGTCTATTGCCTGACGATGACGGAGAACGAGCCGGAGGAGGAGCTCAGGCTCCATCTCACCGCCCCCGCTGAGAATACCGAGCAAGACCTGTACGTATCGAACGAGCTACCTCAAACCGCTCGCGTGATGGTCAAAGACGAGGACTTGTGCGTGCATTGTGGTCTGTGCGCCGAACGCTGCCCGACGGCCGCGTGGGACATGCAGAAGTTCGAGTTGCTCATCCCCTACGCCGGGAAACCGACTTGGATCGAGACGCCCAAGACCGTACTAACGACTTCGTCCTAAAAGTCGCCACGGTCAACGGTACCGGCTCCGCCAGCGCGAACGGCATGCTCATGCAGGCCATGTTTCGCATGGGCGTTCCGGTGTCTGGAAAGAACGTGTTCCCCTCCAACATCCAGGGACTTCCCACCTGGTATGAGATTCGGGTGAACAAGGGCGGCCATATGGCCCGCAGCCCGATTTTCGACCTGATGGTGGCGATGAACCCCAAGACGTACGAGCAGGACATTGCCGAGGTGCGCTCCGGGGGCTTCGTTCTGTACGACTCGAGTTGGCCCCTCGACGATGAGCTCTTGCGCGAAGACGTCACGATCCTGGGCATTCCCCTGTCACACATGTGCGTGGAGCGGTTCAAGGGTGCCCGTGAGCGCATCCTGATGAAGAACATCGCATACGTGGGAGCGTTGGCCGCACTCTTGAGCATCGATCTCGAGGTGATTCAAGGGATGCTGGAGGAGAAGTTCGGCACCAAACAGCATTTGATGGACTCGAACAACGTGGCCATACGATTGGGCTACGACTACGCCATGGAGAATTTCGACTGCCCACTCCCCATCCGACTGGAGGCGATGGACGCGAACCGAGACTGCGTGTTGATGACGGGGAATATGGCCGCGGCTCTCGGCTGCGTGTACGCCGGAGCGACCGTGGGCGCATGGTATCCGATCACGCCGGCGACGTCCCTCATGGACTCGTTCCGGGGCTTCTGTGACAAGCTCCGCAAGGATTCGGAGACGGGCAAGAAACTATTTTGCATCATCCAGGCGGAGGACGAGCTGGCGGCGATCGGTATGGTGCTGGGCGCTGGCTGGATGGGCGCCCGTGCGTTTACGCCCACGAGCGGCGCCGGAATCTCGTTGATGAACGAGTTCATCGGCTTGGGATATTACGCTGAGATACCGGCTGTCATCTTCGATGTACAGCGTGCAGGACCCTCTACTGGCATGCCCACCCGCACCCAGCAGGGGGACTTCTTCACGGTCGCGTTCGCTTCCCACGGCGACACGAAGCATATCCTGCTGTTCCCGAGTGATCCGCGTGAGTGTTTCTATTTTTCCGTCGACGCGTTCGATCTGGCCGAGCGATTCCAGACGCCGGTGTTCGTAGTCTCTGATCTCGATGTCGGGATGAACGACTGGGTGTGCGAGAAGCTCGAGTGGGATGACGACTACGTTCCGGACCGAGGCAAGGTTCTTTCCGCGGAGGAGCTGCAGGAGATGGAAGCGTTCTATCGCTACCTCGACGCCGACGGCGACGGTATCCCCGCTCGGTCTCTGCCGGGGGTCGATCCCAAGGGGGCATACTTCACCCGCGGTTCGGGTCACGACCGATTCGGTCGTTACACCGAAGACGGTGAGCTCTACAAGGACGTGGTGGACCGGATCGCGAGGAAGATCGAGGGAGCCGCGGAGGCTCTACCGCCCCCCGAAATCCGGATCGTCGACGAAGCCACCGTCGGGATCGTCACGGTGGGTGGTTGTCGGGGGGCCGTCTTGGAGGCGGTCGACCTGCTGACAGAGGAAGGAATCCCCCTCGATTACCTTCGGGTAACGGGCTTCCCCTTCTCCACCGCCGTCGAGGAATTCCTGCTCTCGCACGACCTCAACATCGTGGTGGAGCAGAACCGCGACGGTCAACTCAAGAGATTGCTCATGCTCGAGACAGCCGTTCCGAAGAGTAAGCTCGCATCTGTGCTGGACTATAGTGGGGCGCCCCTCAGCGCCGCGGTGGTGGCACGGGGTGTCCGGGATCGGTTGGGGCTCGTCCCCGTGGAAGCCGGGTAGGAGGATTCAATGACTCAGACAGCCAAGCCATCGGTCCGGCATCCGGGCCTCAAACCCAACAAGCTCGGGCTTACTCGCCGGGATTACGAGGGAACCCAGTCGACGCTTTGTGCCGGGTGTGGTCACGATTCCATCACGGCGGCGATCATTCAGGCGTTCTTCGAGCTCGACATGCCGCCTCACCGGGTCGCGAAGTTGAGTGGGATTGGATGCTCGTCCAAGACGCCTACCTACTTTCTCAATGACGCTCACGGCTTCAACTCGCTGCATGGCCGTATGCCGTCCATCGCGACGGGCGCGAACGCGGCGAACGGCGGCCTGTCCTACATCGGGGTCTCCGGAGACGGCGATTCACTCTCCATCGGGCTGGGTGGGTTTTGCCACGCGATCCGCCGCAACGTGAACATGCTATACGTGTTGGAGAACAACGGCGTGTACGGACTGACCAAGGGTCAGTTTTCGGCGTCGGCGGATGTGGGCAGCACCGCCAAGCGTGGTGAGGCGAACCAGATGCGCCCCATCGACCCGGCGTCGATGGCGCTGACGTTGGGCGCCTCTTTTGTCGCGCGAAGCTTTTCCGGAGACAAGAAGCAGTTGGTACCCCTCCTCAAGGCTGGGATGACTCACCAGGGCTTCGCTCTCGTGGACGTGATCTCTCCGTGTGTGACTTTCAACGACCACGAGGGCTCCACCAAGAGCTATGCCCATACGCGCGAACACGGACACGAGGTCGTCGAAACGGACTTCGTTCCGCTGCTCCACGAGATTCAGGCTCAACAGGATGACGGCGCGGCAACGGCGGTGACGATGCACGACGGGAGCGTGGTGCGGTTCAGATCGGTCAACGAGGGATACGACCCGACCGACAGGGACGCGGCGTACGCTCACCTCAAGGAGCTCCAAGCGGAGGGAGAGGTGGCGACGGGCCTTCTTTTCATCGAGCCCAATAGTATGGACTTACACGCGTTCGCGCATACGGTGGATCAGCCACTCGTCGACGTGCCGTTCGAGACGCTGTGCCCCGGGAGCGAGGCTCTGCAGAAGCTCCAGTCCCGTTGGCGTTGATCTGATCTCGAGGAGCCGTTCATGGGAAAGCTGGAGGCGATCTGGCTGAAACGGGCCCGCGGGGGTCCGATGGATCCGGTCGATGAGGCGGTCGCGGTAGAGGGTCGGGGTCTCGAGGGTGGCGCGGATTTCGATCGCGACCGCCACGTGACGTTGATCGAGCGTGAGGTTTTCGATCGGCTCAAGGTCGAGTTCGATGACTCCGTGATGCCGGTGATGCGGCGTGCCAACCTACTGGTGTCCGGCATACGGCTCGAGGGTACGCACGACCAGACTCTCGCCGTGGGGGACCTACGGATTCACGTCCGTGGCGAGACTCGTCCCTGCGGGAGGATGGAGGATGCGTGCACGGGCCTCAGGGACGCCCTCGATCCCCACTGGGGCGGTGGAGCGCACGGAAGCGTCCTGAACGACGCGACTATCACCGTCGGTGACGAGGTGCGCTGGGGGTCGGATACCTAGGCGGTCCACCCACCTGGTCCAACCTCCTTTCCGAACGCCCTGCTAGTCGCCGCCCACGTCCACGTAGATTTCCCCACCCTGCTCTCGAAATTCGGCCGACTTCGCTTCCAGCCCGGTCCGGATGACCTCCTCGCTCGCGCCCCCCGCTGAAACGAAGTCACGGATGTCCTGAGTGATCTTCATCGAGCAGAACTTGGGTCCGCACATCGAGCAGAAGTGGGCCACCTTCGCCCCCTCAGCGGGCAGCGTCTCATCATGGAACTCCCGCGCCGTCACCGGATCGAGCGCCAGGTTGAATTGATCCTCCCACCGGAAGTCGAACCTGGCTTTCGACAGGGCGTCGTCCCACTCCCTGGCTCTGGGATGCCCCTTCGCCAAGTCGGCTGCATGGGCGGCGATCCGATAGGCGATCACGCCGGCCTTCACATCGTCGCGGTTTGGCAGGCCCAAGTGCTCCTTGGGCGTCACGTAGCAGAGCATCGCGGTGCCATACCACCCGATCTGTGCCGCGCCGATGGCGCTCGTGATGTGGTCGTACCCGGGGGCGATGTCCGTGGTCAGCGGCCCAAGCGTGTAGAAGGGGGCCTCGGCGCACCACTCCAACTGCTTGTCCATGTTCTCCTTGATCATGTGCATCGGAACGTGGCCGGGTCCCTCGCACATGACTTGAACGTCGTGCTCCCAAGCGATCCGCGTGAGCTCTCCCTGTGTACGGAGCTCGGCGAACTGGGCCTCGTCGTTGGCGTCCGCGAGCGACCCAGGGCGCAGGCCGTCGCCCAGTGAGAACGATACGTCGTACTCGGCCATGAGCTCACAGATCTCGGGGAAGTGCGTGTAGAGGAAGCTCTCCTGGTGGTGGGCCAGGCACCACTTGGCCATGATCGAGCCACCCCGTGATACGATGCCCGTCAACCGATTCGCCGTCATGGGAACGTATCTGAGGAGCACGCCCGCGTGCACCGTGAAATAATCGACTCCCTGCTCACATTGCTCGATGAGCGTGTCGCGGTAGATCTCCCACGTGAGCTCTTCGGGGACTCCGTTCACCTTTTCGAGCGCCTGATAGATCGGCACCGTTCCGATGGGTACGGGAGAATTTCGGATGATCCACTGACGGGTCTCGTGGATATTCTTTCCGGTGGACAGGTCCATCACCGTGTCGGCGCCCCAAAGAGCCGCCCACCTCAGTTTTTCGACCTCCTCCTCGATCGAAGATCCCACCGCCGAGTTGCCGATGTTGGCGTTGATTTTCACGCGGAAGGCGCGTCCGATGATCATCGGCTCGGCTTCGGGGTGGTTGATGTTGGCCGGGATGATGGCCCGCCCCCGTGCTACCTCATCTCGGACGAACTCCGCGTCCATGCCCTCGCGAATCGCGACGAACTCCATCTCCTCGGTGACGTCGCCCCGGCGCGCATAGTGCATCTGCGTAACCGCTCCGCCGCTAGAACGGAGAGGACGGTTCTGGAGCGCTTCGGGGATGGGGACCGCACTGGGGTCGAGCGGCCGATAGGTCGTATCGCCCTCGACCACGCCGCCCCGGCCCTCGATCCAGGGAGCCCTGAGCTTGGGCAGCCCCGAGTGGGGATCGATACCCAGCGGTCCGCTGGTGTCGTTTACGCGTAACGAGGGCTCCCCACCATTGAGGGATATCTCTCTCATCGGCACGCGGACTCCGTGCCGGCCCTCGACGATAACCTTACTCGAGTTCGGGAAGGCGGAGCCGTAGTCACCCTCCGAGGCGGGGGTCACGTCGCGATCGTCGTTACGCTCAGCGCCGTTCTGGTGAGGCACGATGTTCTCCTTCAGGGCAAGTCCTGTGTGGATCCCATACGAAAACCGCCACGGCGTGGGGCCGGGCGGCAAAAAAAGATAATCTGGCCGGTCCCCACCGCAAATTCCGGGGCGAACTCCGGCGGGGTGGCTTGAGGGTGAAGCGGTCCCTGGCGCCTACTGCGTGGCGAAAATAAACGTGTAGGTTTCGCCGAGGGCGAACTTGGCGTTCAGGGGGATCATGTCCAGGAGAGCCAGCCCGAGAGCTCTGTCGGGCGTCGTGATGGAGATGCCGATCAGCCCCCGCACGGTGGGGTCGCCCGGCATCCCTTCGGGAAGAGTCCAATTCTCCCAGTCCAGCTGGTAGCGGCCGCGGTCGAACGAGAACCCGGGGGGAAGCTGATGCCGGAGGCCCGGGGGCACGATCCCGGCTTCCTCATCCGGGGGCCAGGGGAGGTTCTCGAGGGACAGACGATTTGCCGCCCCCTGGATGGCGCTGAACGTGGCCCTGATCTCGGTCGCTCGTGCCTGAGTCAGAATGATCTGCATCTGTGGGATGGCGACGCGTGTGACGATGCTCATCAGCATCATCACGGTGACCGCCTCGATGATCGTCGAGCCTCGTCGCCTCTTCTCGCCGACTCGCGCACCCGAGCGTGGAGGGCCGCTCAATTGAACGCCAGCGGGTTGAGTACGGTCGCACCGGCGCCCACGAACGTGTCCAGGGGCTCGACCGACGAGTACGAGAGGTTGATCCGCCCGGTTCGCCCGAGAATGCGGTAATCACTGTTCGTGAGCCGGATGTATTCCATGCCTCGAAAAGCGGGGCCCGCGTCATCGAGTGCGAAGGGTACACGCCCGGTATCCAGTAGATACTGCTCGATCTTCTGAGCCTGGAAATACATTACCAGACGGAGGCTCGCCTCCTCCTCGGCCACTGGGGGCGGACCGGGAGGGGTCATCCGAAGATAACCGGGCGGCCAGAGCCAGATCCACACGGAAATAGCCGTCGCGAGGACGAGCGCGACGTGACGCAACCCGACTCCCTGTCGCCGGACGCGTACCTTGCGAGCATGGGCCTCGACCTCGGCCTTCTTGGTCTGCTCACGCAGAACGGCGGCGAGCGCGGCATCTCGCTCATCCGCCAGGCTGATTTCCACCTCTAGAGGATCCAGAGGCGCGTTCGGATCTATGGAATCGCTCATCAAATTTGCTCGAATCGACGTCCCTTCCACCGGGACCGATCCCTTGGAAGGCTATCACAAAGATACTCGGTGAAATTCGGGAATGCACTCAGTTCCTGCGCCCACCACCTAGCTTTTTCCGATCCGGAGCTAACGCGCCAGCCTCTTGTACTTGATCCGATGGGGCTGTTCAGCGTCCGCGCCGAGTCGTTTCCGCCGATCCTCCTCGTACTCCTGGTAGTTCCCTTCGAACCACACGACCCGGCTCTCTCCCTCGAAGGCCAGGATATGGGTAGCGATCCGATCCAGGAACCAGCGGTCGTGCGAAATGACCATGACCGAGCCCGCGAATGAGAGCAGGGCGTCTTCCAGCGCGCGCAGCGTATCGACGTCGAGATCGTTCGTCGGCTCGTCGAGCAGTATGAGATTACCGCCTTCCTTCAGCAATTTGGCCAAGTGGAGGCGATTCCGTTCTCCTCCGGAGAGGATACCCACCTTCTTCTGTTGCTCCGCTCCCCGAAAGTTGAACCAGGACAGATAGGCTCGCGGATTCACCTCGACCCGCCCGAATTGGAGGACTTCCAGCCCCCCGGCCACCTCCTCGAAGACTGATTTGGCTGGATCCAGGTCGGATCTCGATTGATCGACATACGCGAGCTTGACGGTCTTTCCGAGACGGACCGATCCCGCGTCCGGCTCCTCCTGTCCGGTGATCATACGGAAGAGAGTGGTCTTTCCCGCGCCATTGGGGCCGATGATTCCGACGATGGCCCCAGGAGGAAGGGTGAACTCGAGGTCATCCATCAGGAGGCGATCGCCGAAGCCCTTTCTGACCGCTTCACACACGACGACGTCGTTTCCCAAGCGGGGTCCCTTCGGTATGAGGATCTCGGCGGTGCGGATCTGTTCCCGCTCATCCTGTGCCAGAAGCTCCTCGTAGGCGCCGATGCGGGCCTTACCCTTGGCGTGGCGCGCTCGAGGTGCCATGCGGATCCAGTCCAACTCGCGGGCGAGGGAGCTTTGGCGGGCGGACGCCTGCTTCTCCTCGACACGCAACCGCTCGCTCTTCTGCTCCAACCACGAGGAGTAGTTCCCCTTCCACGGGACCCCCTCCCCACGATCAAGCTCGAGAATCCACTGAGCCACGTTGTCGAGGAAGTATCGGTCATGCGTGATCGCCACGATGGTTCCCGAAAACTCACTCAAGTATCGCTCGAGCCAGGCAACCGATTCAGCGTCGAGATGGTTGGTAGGCTCGTCGAGCAGCAGCATGTCGGGCTCTTCCAGGAGTAGCTTGCAGAGGGCGACTCTCCTACGCTCTCCGCCAGACAGCGTTGCCACTTCCGCGTCCGGCGGTGGGAGACGAAGAGCGTCCATCGCGATCTCGACCCGGCGGTCCAAATCCCAGGCGTTGGATGCGTCGATTCGGTCCTGGAGGCGGGCCTGCTTCGCGATGAGGGCCTCCATCTCTTCATCCGTCATGGACTCTGCGAATTTCATGCTGACCTCCTCGAACTCCTTGAGAAGATCCCGCGTCTCGCGAACGGCGGCCTCGACGTTGCCCCGGACATCGAACTCGGGGTCGAGTTCGGGCTCCTGCGGTAGATAGCCGACCTTGGTGCCCTTGGCCGCCCAGGCCTCACCGAGGAAGTCATCGTCCAGGCCCGCCATGATCTTGAGCAGCGTGCTCTTGCCCGAGCCGTTCGGGCCGACCACGCCGATTTTCGCTCCGTGAAAGAAAGACAGCCAAATGCCCTTCAGGATCTCTCGCTTGGGAGGGACGATCTTGCGGAGATCCTTCATCACGTAGATGAACTGCTGATCGGTCATGCGTTCTGGGAGGCAATTGGCGTGGAGGGTTACGTCGGAATGGACAATCTAACTACCGTCAAAAGAGACCGGAATCGGCCCGGGTGGAGTCACACCAGAAGGCTGTTGAGGGAGTACAGGCCTTCTAGGCCGCGACAAAAAGCCCGGTGGCGTACATGACGATCAGTCCCCCCACGACGCCGGCTACGTTCAGGGGGGCCCCCAAGCCCTCCCCGTGAGAACCCATATTCCGGCCGAGGACCACGATGACCTGGACAATGGCTCCCGCGCCGATCGCCAGAAACAGAACGCTGGCGGTCGGTGAATAGGAGAATCCCCCGATCCAAGTGCCGAGGATGGTGGGAGCCCCAGCCAGAAGGCCAAGAGCCGCCAGCTTCACCAGTGACGGACGCGAACGCGCGAGCGGCGCCACGATGCCGAGTCCCTCCGTCGTGTTGTGGAGAAGGAATCCGAAGACCAAGCTGGTCCCCAGGGCCACCTCGCCGATCGCATATGAGGATCCGATCGCGAGGCCCTCTCCCAGGTTGTGAAGCCCGATCCCGACCGCGATCAGCGTGGATAGGCCCAGAGGAGTGAGCTCGGAGTCGCGCCGACCCATGACGCTCAAGGCGTGAATGACCAACGGAGTGCCGACCACTCCCAACACGATGAGGCCGACACCCTGGAAGGCCGAGGCCACCTGGCCCGACAAGTCCAGGGCCCCCTCCAGCGCATCCACACCCAGGAAGAGCAGCAGGCCGACGGTGAAGCTCAGGAAGAAGTCCACCCAACGCGGACTCACTCCCGAGAGAAACGGCAGCCACAACAATCCCAAAAACACAGGGATGATGCCGACGTACGCGCCCAGAAGTGCAAAGGTGGCGACGTAGGACCGGTTGATCCGCGGAGATTGGGTGGCCACGGCCACTTCCCGTGTGAACGTCACCCCGGTCGAGCTCACCACCGAGATGGCCAGAGGGTCGCCATCGACCCACGGGTAGGGGACCTCCACCACGATGTCGTCGAGACGGCCGACGAGGCGACTCGGTGCCACCGTGTGCTCCCAGTAGGCGTCGTCCACGATCACTTGCGCCACCGTGACGGGCTCCGGTCCGCCGTTGACCATGTGGATGCGGATCAGGCCGGGCTGGGGAAATGCGATCCGCTCAAAAGTGAGTTCCTCAATCGGTGGAAATGCCGCCCGGAATACGCCCACGGGCCCCACGCGCGCGAACACGGCCAGCAGGGCGGCAAGTAGGAGCAGGGGGAACACGCCCTTGGCGGCCAGGGCCATACGCCCCTGGGGGGCTGGGCCGGCGGTGGCATCCGAGGGAGCGTCGCCGGTTGGCTGACCGTCACTCGTTTCCGTGAGGCTCGTCCCTGGCATCAAACCAGGGTACGCGGCTTGACGTCGAAGACGCCCATCCACCCGAGCTCGGCGAATTCACTCTGGTGGGCATGAAACATGTACTTCCCGGGGAGATCATAAGTGAACTCGAGGACAGCGCGTTCGCCCTGGCAAAGCATCACCGTATCCGTCCACTCGTACCGTTCGAGATCGGTCCCCGTGCGGTAGAGGCGGAAGAAATTTCCGTGCAGGTGGAACGAGTTGAGCAGATCGAACTCGGTCATGTTGCCCAGGTACACCCGCACCAGCTCACCCTGCTCGATCTCGATGGGATGTCTTTGGTAGTGGTGCGCCACCGTGTTCACCGCGTAGACCTCGTTGTCGCCGTCGAAATTGGTGTCGAAGCCGTTCATCAGCATCAACATTTCGTTGGCTTCTGACCTTCCCTCGGGTGGATCTACGATGAACGCGCCGTACAGGCCCTTGTGCACATGGCGCTTCAGGGGGAGGGCGTGGCAGTGATAGAGGTGGAACCCCATGGGGGCCGCGTCGAACTCGTATACGAAACTCCCTCCCGGCTCGACCACCTCGAAAACACCGTCCATTCCCGCGGCATGGATGCCGTGGAAGTGGATCGTGTGGGGGTGACTTCCCGCGTTGGTGAAGTTCACCTTGAGGCGATCCCCTTCCGTGCAGCGAATGGTGGGCCCGGGGACCGTCCCGTTGTAGGTCCACGCGGCGAAGTATACGCCCGGCGCGACCTCGATTTCACGATCCACGGCAATGATTTCGTACTCCCGCTGAACCTGGCCGTCTGGGAGCCTCGACACGTTGCCATACTCGAAATTCTTGAGAAACGCACTCGCGTCGAACCCGTTCGGATCCACATCACCCTGGACTCCGGCGAGTCGCGGGTCGTGGGCCCCACCGGCGCCACTCAGAGTCGGCTCCGCATCGACCGGCTTTACGCCAGCCAGTGCCCCCGCTCCGGCCGCCAGGCCCACAGCTCCGGCCACCCCCGATCTGAGAAGGTCGCGACGTGATATTCCCTCATGGGCCTGACCACCCTTGTCACCTCGTCTCTTGCCCACGCTGATTTCCGGTTGAGGTATGCCCAATGTTAAAATTAGTCATGCCTAATTTTCAGGTGAGCGAGCCATTTGTCAACCATGTCTCATTGAAAGTCGGGCGAATCGATGTAGACTCGACCGGTGGTGGCAGACCTGGGGGCCGGGTGGAACAGGCCCCTAACGGGCGGATGTGTGGCCAAGAACCGGCGCAGGAGTCCAGATGATTGGGATCGTTGGGGGTGGAATCTCAGGCTTGGTTCTCGCTCTCGAGCTTCGCCACTTGGGTGTCGAGGTCACCGTCTGGGAGGCCTCCAGCGTGCCGGGCGGGGTCATGAGATCCCAGCTCCACGGAGATCTCGTCCTGGAGATGGGCCCACAGAGAGCGCGGCTGAGCGGTCCTTTCCGGCAACTCGTCGAGAGAGTGGGGCTGACTGAGGAATTGATCACGGCATCCTCGGATCTTCCTCTGTATGTGTACCACCGAGGCAGACTGCGGCGGGCTCCGCTTTCCTTCTCGCAGGCCGTTACCACGGATCTTCTTTCATGGCGGGCGAAGGCGCGAGTGCTGATGGAGCCCTTCACCGCGGGCCCCCGACCGGATGAGCGGGTGGGGCCGTTCCTGCGGAGGAAGTTCGGCGCAGCCGCGTATCGAGCCCTACTGGGGCCCCTCTATGGCGGACTTTACGCGTCCGATCCGGACCGGATGCCGGTAAAGCACGCGCTCCAACGGACCCTGGTGGAGCTCGGCGTCCGGAGGAGTATTCTATGGCGGATGCTCCGTAGTGCCGGACAAGCGGCCGAGTCCCCGCCATGCTCGTTCCGGAACGGGCTGGGATCGCTTCCGCGGGCGATCACCGGTGCGCTTGGGGGGAGTGTTCGGCTCGAGACACCCGTGCAAGGGCTTCGGAGAAGAGCGAACGGGTGGGAGGTGCATCTGGACGGCGACGACGTTCGGCGGGCCCAAGCGGTGGTGCTGGCGTGTCCCTCCGATGCCGCCGCCGGCCTGCTCGGGGACGGGTATCCGGAGGTGGCGGCCCGACTCTCGGCGCTCAGGTACAACCGGCTCGCTCTCGTATATCTCAAGTCCGAAGCAAAGCTCCATGGCCTCGGTTACCAGGTAGGCTTTGGAGAAACCCTCGAGACCAGGGGCGTGACTTGGAACGCCAGCCTCTTCGGGCGCCCGGGCCTGTATACCGCTTATCTGGGCGGAATGAAGAACCCCGAGCTACCCGGTTGGCCTAGTGACCGAATTGCCGCGGTTGCCTGCGAGGAGTTCGAAGTCGCCACCGGTCACTCGGCGGAGGCGGTCCACGTTTCGCGAACCCGGATTCCCGCGTGGGACGAGACATGGGATGGTCTCGAAGCGACCGAGTGGCCCCCGCACCTGCACATTTGCTCCAATTACACGGCACGACCGGGGATCTTGGGAAGAATCATGGAGGCAAAGCGCCTGGCGGCCACACTCGCGAAAGAATACTCGTCCGGAGCGATCAGTCCGCAGCGTTGAGGCAGAACGTGGCTGGGTTGGCCCGGCAGAGGCAGCGCCGCAAACCAAGCTCGCCCATGATCGGCTCGGGCCGAAGCACTTCCTCCACGAGATCGGCGAGAAGCTCCGCGAAGACCGGGTCATCGTGGGGAATCGGTATGCGGTGGAACTCGAGGCCGGCCTCTTCGGCGACGCCACGGAGTTCGCCGTCCAACTCCGACAGCGTCTCGGACTGCTCATGCATGAAACTCACCGCGTCGACGATGATTCGAGCCGCGTCGGTCTCCTGCACTACGGTCTCGACCTCGGGTGCGGTCCACTCGATGTCACGGTTCGTATGGTTCTGGTACCCGAGCGAATAGTCGCTGATACCGAGTTCCCTGGCCACGTTACGGCACGTCTCCTCGACGTACTCCACATACCGTGGGCCATCGTCCAAGTACTTGAGGGGTGTACCGTGAGCGGAGAAGATGAGCCTGGTGTCTGACGCGTGGAGGTCGACTCCCTCCCGCTTCACGTAGTCCAGAATCGCGTCCGCCCGGAGCCGGCGATACGCCGGGTGCCGATGCCAGCCCGTGATCTCACGGAGCGTCACGTCCCAGGAGAGCTCGGCGACCGCGGCCGCAACATCCTCCAGCGCCGCCACCGTGGTGGACATGCCGCAGAGCGGGAAGATGGGAAGGGCCACGAGCTGCTCGACGCCATCGGTCTTCGCCTCGGCCACGGCTGCGGCGATCAAGGGTCCCGTGAACTGCATGCCCGAGTAACACCGCGCGTCGACGCCCCGTCGGCGAAGAACGCGTTCGATCATGCGGGCTTGCTTACGGGCCTGTTCGCCTAGCGGAGATCCGCCGATCGCCTTGTATTCCTCGATCAGTCCGGGTGCCCGGGTCTGGGCGAGTTTCCGGGCGCGGCCCTTCCCTTTGCCGGGCTCCAGGGAGGCGTTACGAGCGAAAATACCCTCGAGGAAGGGGATGACTTCCTCGAGGGTGGGATTTTCGGGTTCGCCGAAGTTGAGGATCAGAACACCGATCTTCATCGATCAGTTACTAGGGCTCCTCGATAGGGCCCGATAGTATTCCTCGACCAGGCGCCGGAAGCCCGTCGGGACTTCATCAGAGCCGGAAACGAAGACCCGATCCTGCCCTCCACCCTCCAGCTCGCGCCGCAGGCCGAACTCCAACTGCCTCAGGCCCTCGACGATCTGTGATTGGAGTCTATTCAGCTCGGCAAGGTCCAAGTAGACGTTCTCACGGTCCAACTGCCTCAGGGCTCCGATCACCTCACCGAGTTGTTGCTGGTTCAGATCCTCTTCCTCCAGGAGCTGCTGCAGCTCGAGGGCTTCCTGGACCCGTTGACGGGCCTCACTGCGGAACTGCCGGATGTCTCCTTGTGAGAGGCATAGGCGCCACCGTTCCCGCCGAAGCCTCCCTGGTCCCGCCCGTCCGCACCGCCCTGACCCCCCTGCTGGCCTGCCTGCTGACCCTGGCCCTGGCCCTGCTGGCCACCCTGCTGGCCCTGGCCTTGCTGACCCTGTTGGCCCTGCTGGCCCTGACCCTGCTGGCCTTGACCCTGTTGGCCCTGCTGACCTTGTTGGCCTTGTTGACCCTGCTGGCCCTGCTGAGACTGTCCAGCTTGACTCTGGTCGCCCGCGCCCTGCTGAGTCTGGCCTGAGCCCTGGTCACCCTGCTCGGGCTGGTCGCCCTGGCCCGCCGGGTCTTGCGAGTCCTCGCTCTGACTCTGATCCTGCGCGCCCCGCTCGCCT
>JBDHFN010000080.1:0-14105 GCA_039590375.1 Gemmatimonadota bacterium | reverse complement strand
GTCCCTGTACTTTGGGCTCGGCTTCGCCTTCTAGGGTGGCGGCGCAAGCTCCAGGCGAACGCCCGAGGGTATGAGCCGCTCCTGGGCCCTCACGTTCTTCTCGATCGTCGTTCTTCCGGTTGCCTTGTTTGCCCAGGATTGGGCGCTCGAAGCCGACATCGAACTGGCGAGCCACTACGAGTGGCGGGGCTTGCAGTTGGATCCGGCGCGCAACATCCAGCACGCTGTCTACGGGTCTCTTGCAGGCAGCCACTGAATTGGCACTCACCCGTATTTCGGGATGCCCCGCCCACAGTCGGAACCCGTAACCCCCGCGGCGGGTTTTGCTCACCCCGACCGAGTCGTTAATTTTGGTTCCGATTCACCCCCGCGGACACGGTCCATGCGACAACTTTCGGCCATCATGTTTACGGACATGGTGGGCTTCACGGCCCTGATGCAGGACGACGAGCATCGGGCGAAGAGCGTCCGTGACCGACATCGCGACACGCTCCGCGCGTCGATCGAGAAGCACCGCGGTGAGATCATCCAGTTCTACGGCGACGGGACTCTCAGCGTCTTCGGGAGCGCCATCGACGCCGTCTCGTCAGCCGTCGCCGCCCAACAGGCACTCCAGGAGGACCCGGTGATCCCCGTCCGGATAGGACTCCACATCGGCGACATAGACCGAGACGAGGATGGTGTATACGGCGACGGGGTCAACGTTGCGGCTCGCATCGAAGGACTCTCGGCACCGGGCGCCGTCATGGTCTCGGGCAAGGTCTTCGACGAGATCAAGAATCACCCGGAGTTACCCGCGAAGGCGCTCGGTGAATTCGACCTGAAGAACGTGCGGCGCCCGATCCGGGTCTTCGCCATCACCGCCCCCGGGCTGGTCGTCCCCGACGCAGAATCGATGGTCACCCGCACCCAGCCGCCCGCAAAAACCATCGCCGTACTTCCCTTCGTCAACATGAGCCCCGACCCGGAAAATGAGTTCTTCAGTGATGGCATCTCCGAGGAGATCATCAACGCGCTGACAAGGGTCGAGGGCCTCCAGGTCACCGCAAGAACGTCATCCTTCGCCTTCAGAGGCAAGAGCAAGGACGTTCGGGAGATCGGAAGAAAACTCGGTGTGAGAGCCGTGCTGGAGGGCAGCGTCCGTAAGGCCGGCAATCGCGTCCGTATCACGGCTCAGCTCATCGACACCGCGGATGGTTACCACATCTTTTCGTCCGTGTACGACCGGGTCTTGGAGGACATCTTCGAGACCCAGGATGAGATCTCCCTCAAGATCGTCAACGAGTTGCGGGCCACGTTACCGGAGAACGGAGAGAGGCCCTCGTTGGTCCGGCCAGTGACCGAGAACGCCGAGGCCTACGATGCCTACCTCAAGGGCATGTACTGCTGGAATCAGTGGACGCCCGATTCGGCGCGCCTGGCCATAGAGCACTTCCAGCGCGCAGTAGACCTGGACCCCGATTTCGCTCAGGCCTGGGGTGCAATGGCTCGCAGCCATACGTATCTGGCGGCCATGGGTCGGTCGACCCAGTGCGGAGAGGCCTACGGATGCGCGTACGAAGCCGCCGAGAGAGCCCTCGAGCTGGACTCTGAGATCGCCGATTCCCACGTCGCTCTGGCGCTCGTTCGGTTGTTCCACGACTGGGATCTCCCAGCCGCAGAGGCGTCGTTCCTCCGTGCGATGGCGATCAACCCGAACTCGGTCGACGTCCTCCACGGTTACTCGCTCTACCTCCAGGCGGATGGGCGCCTCGAAGAGGCGGTCGCCGTTCTCGAACGCGCCACCACCCTCGATCCCCTCAACCTCCCCGTCCTGGACTACCTCGGAAAGGCGTATATGTCGTGCGGGCGGCACGAAGAGGCCCTCGCTCAGTTCGATCGAGCTTTGGAGCTCGACCCGGAGTTTCGGTCGGCGCTCGAAGGGAAGGGGTGGACCTACGTGCACATGGGTCGCATGGACGACGCGATCGAGACGTTCGAGGACGTCCGCGAGCTGACGCCACACGTCAAGGGAGGCATTACGCCGCTCGCGTACGCCCTGGGCGTGGTCGGACGCGAGGCCGAGGCCGAGGAACTCCTGGCGATCATCGAGGAGCGAGAGCAGGAAGAGCCGGACGTGGCTCTCGACCTGGATCTCGCGACGATCTTATCGGGGATGGGAAGAGAGGAGCAGGCGCTTGATCGGCTTCGTCGGGCCGCCGACAAACGCATCGGTTCCCTGGTCTTCCTACGAAGCTGGCCCTCGTGGAAGCGCCTGAGGCAGATGAGCGGCGTCGAGGAGTTCCTGGAGGAGCACGGGCTTTAGGACTAGATCCCCGGCTACGGCCTGGCCCGCACGTACTTCACCAGACGCTGCCGACCCACCTCACCCGCATAGATATTCCCCTGGAAGTCCACGCCCAGAAACTCCACACCGGTTCCGGTCGGCGTCTCCGAATCGGGGATGAATGCTGTCACCCAGCCAGACTCCGCATCGCCGATTCTGATGCCCCTCTCCCACCCGGGGTTCCAACGAGCGTCGGACATCCCGTCGCCCGCATAGATGACGTCGTTGGTGTCCACGAACACCACGCTAGGCCGCCCGAACTGCGTCCACACCGCCAGACGGTTTCCCTGCTGGTCGAAGATCTGGATGCGATTGTTTCCCCGGTCCGCCACGATCACGCGGCCCCGGGAATCCATGGTGATGTCGTGTGGATCGTTGAACTTGCCGGGATCCCCGCTCAGCGACTCCACACCACCGCCCACCTCCAGCAGGAATTCGCCGTCCTTCGAGAACTTGACGATGCGGTTGTTGCCACCGCGATGACCGTCCGAAATCCAGATGTCCCCATTGGGCGCCACCACCACCCCAGACGGTCCGTTGAAGTGGTCGCGTCCGTACCCCGACACCCCCGCCTCGCCCAGCGTCATGACCACCTCGCCGTCCTGGTTGAGCTTGAAGACCTGATGCCCGAGGCCCCGCCTCAACCCCTCCACTTCCCGTGCGTCGCCTGCGGGCGCGCCCTCGGTCACCCAAAGGAATCCCTCATGGTCCAGGAAGAAGCCGTGGGGGAAGGAGAACATCCCCGCGCCGAAGCTCTCCACGACGTTGCCCTCCAGGTCGAACTTGAGGATCGGGTCCTGGTCGGAGAGGGCGCAGTGGTTCGCGCCACATCTCGACAGCATCCAGATGTGGCGTCCGTCGGGATCGGGAAAGACCCCACTGACCACGCCAATCTTCCATCCGTTGGGCATCTTCTCCCAGCCGTGAACCGCGTGATACGGATTGTTGGCTACGGATTGGGCGTGGACGTCGCCGCTCCACATCGAGACCGCCGCTGCGAGGACGGCCATCCAAACCCATTCGACTCGACTGGAGCGCGACATGTCACCTCCTGCGCATTCTCGATGGCGGACCGAGCTTTTGACAGGCGTCGACTCTACTTCTTCAACGGCCCTCTAGATCCTCTCCAAGACCCAGCCCGGCGTAAACCTCGTAAGGTACGTGCTCAGGATCGTGAAGGAACCCGTCATGAGCAGCAGACCCAGAATGATGAGGATGATCCCGGATGCCTTCTCGACCGCCGGGAGGAACCGCCGGAAACGTGAAAACACGCCCAGGAACCAGTCCAGTGCCAGCGCTGCAATCAAGAACGGGATCGCCAAGCCCGCCGAGTATGCGCTCAACAGGCCCACACCTGCCCAGACCGTGTCCTGCGTCCCGGCCAGGGTCAGAATGGCTCCCAGAACGGGGCCGATGCAGGGCGTCCAGCCGGCTCCGAAGGCCGCCCCCACCCCTATCGTTCCGATGTATCCGGCCGGCCTGTCTTTCACGTGGACCCTCCGCTCACGCATCAGCGGTGCGATCCTGAAGACCCCCGTCAGGTGCAAGCCGAGGATGATGATGACGGCGCCACCGATCCGGGCGATCCAGACCTCGTAGTAACGCAGGAACGCGCCCAGAAACGACGCCGAGGCGCCCAACGTGATGAAGATGATGCTGAAGCCCGCCACGAAGAGGAGCGAGTGTATGAGCGTCGCCTTACGATCGACACCCTCCTGGAGATCCTCCAGGCTCATCCCCGTGACGAACGACAGATAGCTGGGCACCAGCGGCAGGACGCACGGGGACAGGAACGAAAGCACTCCTGCCGTCAAGGCGACCAAGAGACCGACCGATTCGTTCATCCTCTATTCAATCCTTTTCATCCTTCGAGTCAGGCGGGGTCGAATCCTGGGCACGGAAGCGGTGCCACACCGCCCGAAACCCCATCACAATACCGAGCCAGGCAAGCACTAAAGCTAACGCCCAACCGAACACGACCGGAAAGAAGCCAACGATAGCGGCGCCGGCGATCGCGATGGTGGCCACGGTCCCGAGGATCGCCCGATCCTCCCGGCCCAGCGTCCGGTGGCCCGCCAGTGCGTCGCTGAACGAGACGCCCGCCCGCACCAACTGGGCGAGCCGCCACGGTCTCGACACGGCCTCTCGGTCCATCATCGCCTCCAAGCGCTCCGTGAGCTTCCCCTCGGGTTCCAGCGGCGTCGCCGGCAGTCCTTGAAGCGTCGGGAGCAACTCCTCCGGTACGACCGCGGCTCTACGACGGCGTCCCGGAAGTACGATTTCCGAAGAGGACGCCAAGTCGGCCAGAAAGATCCCCTCGAGCTGCCCCGCCAAGGACGCATCCAAAACGCCCACATCCATCTCCCAGTTCCCCAGAAGACTCCAGGCATTGAGGTTGCTCGAGCCCACCCTGCTCCAGAGTCCGTCTGCGACGGAGGTCTTCGCGTGAATCATCCCGCCTTGCCACTCGAAGAGTCGTACGCCTTGTTCGAGCAGATATCGGTAGCCTGCCCGCGAGAGCGTCCCGACCAGGGGCCAATTGTTGTTGGCCGGAACGAGCACCCGGACGTCGACCCCGGACTGGGCCGCCTCGGCCATCGCCTCGGCCACCGCCCCGGGTGCAACGAAGTATGGGTCCGTGATCCAGAGACGCTCCTGTACCATGGACGCCACCAGCGCCACGGTCCGGAGCACACGGCTTCGTCGCGGCTCGCCTTCGATGAGCCAGACCGACGTATCTCCCTCCGCGCTCGCCTCCTCGTCCGGGAAGTCTCCGGGGAGGGGCTCGCCCATCACGTCCCAGATGCGGCCGAATGCCCTGCTGGCCGCCGACACGGCGGGTCCCCGAATCTCGACGCCGGTGTCGCGCCACGGGGGCTTGTGCCGGGTGCCCGCCCACTCCTGGCCGATACAGAAACCCCCGGCGAACGCGACCTCTCCATCCACGACCACGAGCTTCCGGTGATCACGCTGGAACACGCCATAGGGATCGCGGAGGGAGGGCCGGTTGAAGGCACGCACCTCGACCCCCGCCCGGCGGAAGGGCCGCCAATACCGCCGCGGCGTCGCCCAGCAACCCACCCAATCATAGAGAAGCCGCACCTCGACCCCTTGGCGAGCCTTCTCCACAAGGACGTCCCTGAACGCCCGGCCCACGTCATCGTTCCGAAGGATGTAGTTCTCGAAGTGGACGTATCGCTTTGCCCCCGCGATCGCCTCCAGCCACGCGTCGAGCGTGACGGGTCCATCGAACTGGAGGGAAATCGAGTTGCCCGCGATTTCCGGAGAGCCGGTCGCGCGCTCGAGCGCCTCCCGCGTGAGGCCGCCGAGACCACCCTTTCGGGCCGGGAGAAGCTCTGGGGAGGGAGCCGGCGGAAGGCTGCCCCTCGGAGTTCGTGTCACCCGGCGACCTCTAAACGGTCTCGATCGGGCACGTGAGTCCTTGCGACGTAATCTCCACTCCGGATGCGATGCACTCCTGGCAGAGACCGTAGATCTCGAGCTTGTGGCGCGTCGGCCGAAACCCGTGACGAGCCGACACCATGGCCTCGATACGGTGCACTTCCGCACTCTGGAACTCGATGACTGCGTTACAGTTCAGGCAGATGAGATGCTCGTGGATCGGCTCCGCAGAGAGGCGATGTTCATATCGCTTGAAGCCCTCTCCGAAGTCGAGCTCGGCCACGAGCTTGCTGCGCACGAGAAGATCCAGAGCCCGATAGATCGTCGCTTTGCCAATCCGGTGACCCTCGGATCGGAGCACGCGCTCGATATCGTCTACGGAGAGATGCTCACCCGACCCAAACACGACCCCCGCCACCGCCTCCCTCTGGTGGGTGACGGGCAGTCCCTGCTCTCTCAGGTAGCGTCCGAATAGCCGGACGAAGGGGGCCGAATCCGGGCGCGCCTTCACGCTTCTACGGGCTCCAGCAAGTCGGCGTCGAATTCGTCCAACAACGCCCTGAGCTTCTCCGGGTCGCCGGCGATCTCGACCATGCGGGGCTCCCCGAGGTCGATGTCACTCCTGCGCACGACCCCCTGCATCACTCGCGAGAGGCGGTCGGCGGGGGCCTGGCCCTCCTCGGCGATACCGTTCTCGACCGAAAGGCTCGTTCCTGTCCGTTCGGCAGAGTAGGGCGCCGTGTACAACCGGCGAGCACCATCTGCCGTATAGCAACTCGCGGCCACCAAGCCTCGCTCCTTGCGTCCCACGATCAGGGGTGGGAACACCCACAGCCGATCGATCTCACTCTCACCGAGGCGGCGCGCCATCATCTGGAGCGTCCTGGGAATGGCCTCAGGTACTCCGGGGTCCTCTTCATCCTTCACGAGCTGATCTCCAACTGCCAACGTTTCACATCAACCGGAGATATTCTACTGCTCCGACCGCGATACCTCCACAGCCTCCCGGGTCGCGTGCATCACGTTCTCGCGAACCTGGGCCATGGGGCCCTCGATCAGAGCCCCCGCCGCGCGTACGTGTCCTCCGCCCCCGAACTGGCGTGCCAAGGCGTTCACATTCACCGCGCCGTTGGAGCGGAAGGAGACCTTGATGCCCTTCCGGGGGATCTCGCGAAAGAGGAGGCCGACCTCTACGCCCTCGAGCGAACGAGGGTAGTCGACCATCCCCTCGAGGTCATCCGAGACCGCACCCAGCGCGTCGAACTGATCCGCCGGCACGGTCATCCATGCCACACCCGCTTCCTCATCTAGCTCCAGGAAGGCCAGCGAGCGCTCGAGTAGATGAAACCGCCGGCGAGGGACGTCGCCGTAGAGGCGACGGTAGGTCTCATCCGGACTGACACCCCGGCTAACCAACTCGGCGGCGATGCGGAAGCTGGACGGGGTCGTGTTGCTGAAGCGAAACGAACCGGTGTCCGTCAGAATGGCAACGTACATGGCGGGGTCGGCCGTTGGGGGCCACGGCCCCCCGGCCCGATGAATGAGGTCGAAGACGAGCTCACCGGTTGCGCACGCACTGGAGTCACGGAGCGTCACGCCCTCGATTGGCCGGTCCCCCGCGGGATGATGGTCGATCACGACGGTCGGGAGGCCGTCGATCAACGGCCTCACCCTTCCGATCCGAGGCACCTCTCCGGTGTCGAGAACCACCGCGACATCCGCACCGTCGCAGAGTTCCTGGGCCTTCACCGACCTCGAGTCCACAACCCACGACTCGTCAGGCACGAGGAATTCGAAGGACGGCGGAAGGGGCGTCGGATTCACGATGAACGCCTCGGTACCCAACTCCCGGAGCCACGCCGCCAAAGCGATCTCAGACCCGCACCCGTCCCCGTCGGCGTTGATATGCGTGGTCAGAACCGCCGTTTCCTTGTTTCGTAATGCCGTCAGGACAGAGTCGATCGCGTCGAGCCTCGTCTCAGCGGTTTGATGCTTCATGGGTCCCCTAGAAGGCTGTTGAAGGAGTACAGTAGGCCGCCGCCCGTGCTAAAGCACGGGTACCCGGGATGCCACGGGTCCCAGCTCCTACAGCCTCTTCTAGTTCGGCGCACGCGGCAAACGCTTCCTGACCTTGGCCCACGTCGACGCGAGATGGACCACCCACGGCGTTGTGACCCCACGAACCTGCGCATGTTCAAGCGCCGCGAGCAGAGCCGCGGGCTCGTTGGGATGTTGTTCCACCTCGACCCAGGCGCCAGCCACCTCACCGAGCATGTGGGCGTCTGAGCCGGCACCCCTCCGCTTGGACCAGCGGGCCGCCAGCTCCTCTCCGGGTTCGTTGAGGTGCCCCGGATGGAGCCTCGCGTTGAAGACCTCGATGATGTCCACCAAGGGAGCGAGCTCCTCCGCATACCGGCCCGACCCGCCTTTCCCTCGCGCATAAGGGTGCGGCAAGTAGACGAGTCCCCCCTGGTCCTTGACCCTGCGGCATACTTCCCTGGCGGGCGTTCCCTTCGGGATCTCCTCCTCGATGTAGAGGCCGATGACGTCGATGCCCTCCTCCGTCTTGACCTCCTCACCGGGGATCACCTGATCCGGAAAGGCCTCAGCCATCTCCAGCGCGGTAGAGACCCGGTTGTGGTCCGTGATCGCGATGCGATGGACCCCTCTGGCGGTCGCGGCCGCGATCACGCGCCGCGGATCCGACAGGCAGTCGAACGACGCCTGAGTATGCATGTGCAAGTCTATCCGCATTCGACCGTCCTTCGGTTCGTGCCGAGCCACCGCATCCCTCCGTAGTCGCGCGAGCACCTCCATCGCCTGGTCCTCCAGCCCTCGAACGTCTCCCTCGTTGACCAGCAGATGTGTCGCCCGTTCTCGCTTGATACCCGGATCCATCTGGGCTTCCATAACGGCTCTCGCTCGCTCGTCGCTGAGGTCCCGAGTCTCCCGAAGGCGGTCGAGTCGTATTCTCTCAGACGCGTCGACAAGGACCGTGGCGTCGAAGTCGTTTTCGAGTCCCACCTCGAACAGGAGCGGAATCTCCGATACGCATATCGAATCCCGGTGAGCGAAACGTTCGCGCAGCCACCTGTCCCGGAGGACCCGGATGCGAGGGTGGATAATGGCCTCCAACCGGTGCCGGGCCTCCTCGTCCTGAAAGACGACCGCCGCAAGAGCACCTCGATTCAAGGCACCATCAGCCTCCAAGATCTCTTCACCGAAGGTATCGACCACCGCGGCCAAACCGGGCGAGCCCGGCTCGACGGCTCGTCTTGCCAGCTCATCCGCGCTGACGACCGGAACGCCAACGTCCCTCCAGAGGTTGGACACGGTCGTCTTCCCGGCAGCGATGTTCCCCGTCAATCCCACCGATACGGTGGCTCCCACGTCCGGCGTCGCCAGCAGAAGCCTCCTGAGCACCAGGACGGCCACGACGAGTCCCGCGCCGGCGATCGTCGCCCATCCCACGCCCATCGAGCCGACTCCGATCTCCCAGCCGCGGGCACCGGCGTAGGCGATTCCCAATCCGATGAAGGCCCATCCCGCGATGCCCAGAAGATCGAAAAGCAGAAAGTGCCGATACGCGACCGACGTCGACCCCGCGACGAGCGGCATGAGGGTGCGCACGAACGGAACCAGTCGAGCCAGGCTCACCGAGTAGCCGGCGTGTCTGTCGAAGAGGTCGAGCGCACGGTCCTGGTGCCTGCGCCCCATCCGGGCAAGCCGGCCACTGCCACGCAGCAAGCGGCGCCCCCCCCAGCGCCCGACCATGAACCCGGCCGAATCGCCCAGCGCCGCCCCCAGCACGGCCGCCCCCGCAACGGCTGCGAAACTGAAGTGCCCCTGGAGGGCGAAGGCGGTCGCTACGATGAGTGTGGGCTCGGTGGGGAGGACAAGCCCTATGATCAGGGCCGTTTCGAACATGGCCATACCGCCAACAAGCCAGGGCCCGTACAGTTCGACGCTCGCGCCGATCCACTCAATCATTGTTCGGGTGCGGGCTCCCGGCTCGAGCTACCAGGGACGTTGCCAAGCTACCCGGAGGTCGTCCACGCTTCCCCGGTCTCCGTCCGGACCATCCGATCGAATGGCAAAGGAGTCCGCCCACGCCTGGTAGGAATAGGTCGTGCCCCACGGATCGGTCGCCGCATCAGCCGTGAAGTTGGCCACCAACCACGCACCCCACTGGCGGGTCGGAGGGAGCTGGTAGGTTTCGCGGGCTTCCCTTCTCACGACCCGAGACAACTCCTCCATCTCCCGCTCGGCATTCCAGATGAGCATGGGCTGAAGCACCGGCATGGCCTTGTCGACGATCACTTGGCGACTGTCGGGAAAATACAGCGCCGTCACGAAGCCGAGGACGAGCAACAGGATGAGCTTGCCTACCACTTTTTGCTCTCCTTCACGTGCTTACGCATGTCGGATCCCCAGCGGACGTAACGCTCGAGGTCCCGTGACGGAACCACGGTGGCTCCATCTCCGTACGCGGTCTCCATGCGCCATCTCATATAGGCCTTCGACGGTAACGGGAGAAAGGGTGGCCGCCGATACCACCGATTCGCCCTGAAGGCCCACCCCGTCGCCAACATAGCGGGAACGAGCCACGGACGCCGGATGGCGAGCTTGGCCAGCCCTACGTAAACCGATCCCATACCGTTTCTCACCCCCGGTTCCCGGGCACGTCACCCGGAAACATATGTATACGCCAAATTTAGTCGGCGCCCCGAGCCAATTCAATGATTCCACCCCTCACTACCTCGGAGGAACCTGCTCGATGGTCCCTCCGATCCACCCTAGCTATGATACGTAAAGTGGACCGCCAGGGAGGAAAATCGAGTGTCGAATCGACTAGCCCGAGAATCCAGTCCGTACCTTCTCCAGCACGCCGAAAACCCAGTGGACTGGCACCCCTGGAGCCCCGAAGCGTTCGACGAGGCGCGGCGCAGGGATGTCCCCGTACTCCTCTCGATCGGTTACTCCGCCTGCCACTGGTGCCACGTCATGGAGCGCGAGTCCTTCGAGGACCCGACGACCGCCGCACTCATGAACGAGTCGTTCGTCAGCATCAAAGTGGACCGTGAGGAGCGTCCCGACGTCGACTCTGTCTACATGAAGGCCGTCCAGGCCATGACCGGACAGGGGGGATGGCCACTCACCGCGTTCCTCACTCCGGATGGAGAGCCCTTTTTCGGAGGGACATACTTTCCGCCCGAGCCCCGCCACAACATGCCCTCCTTCCGGCAAATCCTCGAGTCGATCCGGGGCGCCTACGACCAGCGGAAGGAGGAGATCGTCCGGAACGCCGCCGAGTTGAAGGAGTTGCTGGAAAGGAGCTCCGCTGAGCGCTCGGACGGGCCGGTGGCGGAGGACGGGAAAGCGATCGTCGGCCTGGCGCTGCTCGATCACGCGTCTCGCTTCCTGGCCTCGCGCTTCGACCCCAAGCATGGCGGTTTCGGTGGGGCGCCCAAGTTCCCACAACCTGTGACGCTCGAATTCGTCCTTCGGATGCACCTGCGTACCGGAGACCCGGACGCTCTGGAAAGGGTCACGCAGACCCTTCGCGCCATGGCCCGCGGTGGAATCCACGATCACCTGGCCGGCGGCTTCCATCGATACTCCGTCGACGCCCGCTGGCTGGTTCCTCACTTCGAAAAGATGCTCTATGACAACGCCCTTCTGGGGCGGCTCTACCTGAACGCCTATCAGGTGACCGGCGACACGGAGTTTCGGCAGGTCGCCGAGGGCACGCTGGACCACCTTCTCACGGACATGCACGCGCCGGAAGGGGGGTTCTACTCCGCGTTGGACGCGGATTCGGAGGGAGAAGAGGGGACCTTCTATGTCTGGACACCTGCGCAAGTGCGTGAGCTCCTCGACGAGGACGTGGCCGAGTTGTTCATGCGCTGCTACGACGTCAGCGAGGAGGGCAACTTCGAGGAGAGAAACATCCTCCACCTTCCCCACGACCTGGACGCGGTCGCCAGGCGCGAGGATGTGGGCGTCGAGTTCCTTCGAGAGCTTCTCGAGGACGCGAGGCGCGACTTGTTGGAGGCCCGAAAGCTCCGAGAGCCGCCGTTCCGCGACGAGAAGATCCTCGCGAGCTGGAACGGAATGGCCATTCGGACGCTGGCCGAAGCCGGTGGAGCGCTGAATCAGCCGCGTTTTCGCGACGCGGCCGTGGGGGGGCTCGATTTTCTGCTCGGCAATATGCGGAAGGGTGATCGGCTCCGGCGATCGTACAAGGACGGCGCGGCACGGATCGATGCGTTCCTTGAAGACTACGGCGCGGTGGGTAACGCGATTCTCAGCGTGTACGAGGCGACGCTCGAGCCTCGTTGGCTGGACGAGGCCGAGTGGATTACGGAGCGCGTGGTCGAACTCTTCTGGGACGACACGAATGGGATCTTCCATGACGGTCCGAAGGATGGTGAGGAGCTGGCCATCCGGGCGCGGGACCTCATGGACAACGCCACGCCGTCCGGAAATTCCCTGGCCGTCGAGCTTCTGTTACGGAGTGCGCACCTGTTCGGCGAGGAGCACCATCGGGATATCGCTCATCGGGTGCTCGACAGAGAGGCCGGCCTCATGGCCCGCTTCCCAGCGGCGTTTGGCCGCTTGCTAGGAGCGCTCGACCGATCTGTGGCCGATCCCGTGGAGATCGCCATCGTGGGAAGGCGTGACGACGACGGCACGCTGGAACTGCTCGAAGCCGCACTGAGTCCGTACCTGCCGAACCGGACCATCGCCGGTTCCGCGCCGGGTGAGGATCTGTTCCAGAGGCTGCCCGTACTCGATGGGCGCGATCGTGGAACGGAGCCGACCGCCTACGTCTGCGAGCGCTACGCCTGCAAGGAACCGGTCACCGACCGTATCGCGTTGTCGGAGCAACTCGGCGGAGGAGGGTGACCCACCCCGCTTCCGGTCACCCTTCCAAGGGTAGTGCTCCTGTGATCAGGAAGGTTTTACTATGTTAAGGGCCACACCGTCAGAGACCGGACCAACGGACCCCAACTTCGCCCGGACATAGATGGCAACCAAGGAGCATGAGATCACCGGCACTCAGGACTTGGAGAGCCCATCCTCCGAGTGGCTCCTCGACGCGTACCGAACGATGGTCACCTCCCGGCGGATCGATGACCGGGAAATCAGCCTGAAGCGCCAGAACAAGACCTTCTTTCAGATCTCCTGCGCCGGGCATGAGGCGGTGCAGGTGGCGGCGGCCGCTCACCTGAAGCCCGGGCACGACTGGTTCCACCCGTACTACCGGGATCGGGCGCTGGTGCTGGCGTTGGGACAGACCCCCTTGGACCACCTTCTAGCTGGGGTCGGGGCCGAGGACGATCCGAACAGCGGTGGCCGGCAGATGCCCTCGCACTTCTCGGATCCGGGGCTTCACATCGTTACGATGTCCTCCCCCACGGGCACTCAATTCCTCCAGGCGGTCGGCGCAGCGGAGGCGGGACGCCTGTTCTCCCTCATCCCCGAGCTGCAGAGTACGATCGAGGGGTTCGAGGAGGACGAGGTGGTGTTGGTCTGTTCGGGAGAGGGAGCGACATCGGAGGGTGAGTTCTGGGAGGCCCTCAATACAGCCTGCAACCTCAAGCTTCCTGTGGTCTTTCTGATCGAGGACAACGGATACGCTATCTCGGTGCCGGTCGAGGTGAACACCGCGGGAGGAAGCATCTCCAAGCTCGTGTCCGGATTCCCCGATCTCTTCATCGTCGAGTGCGACGGGACCGATGTGCTGGACAGCCACCAGGCGACGGGAAAGGCGGTGCGCCACTGTCGGATGAGGAGGGGGCCGGCCCTCGTGCACGCTCATACGATACGTCCCTATTCGCATTCGATGTCGGATGATGAGCGGGCCTACAGGCCCACCGCCGAGCTGGAAGAAGCGGCCGCGAGGGACCCGCTTATCAAGACCCGCAACCTCCTGATCGAGCGGGGCTTGGCGACCGCCGAGGAACTCGACCGCCTCGAAGAGGAGATCGAGACCGAGGTCGCAGAGGCCGCCGTAGAGGCGAGCACCCACCCACAGGCTGGTCCTGAGAAGGCGCTGCTCAACCTCTACTCCGAGGAGGTCGACCCGACCTCGTCGTCCTTCGACACCGAGGACTCACAGGAATTCGGTGACGAACGCTCGCTCACGATGGTCGATCTGCTCAACGCCTGTCTCCGCGACGAGATGGAGCGGGACCCCCGCGTCATCGTCTTTGGACAGGATGTCGCCGACGCATCTCGAGAGTCGGCGCTCGCGGAGGTGAAGGGCAAGGGAGGGGTGTTCAAGGTCACGCACGGGCTTCAACGCGGGTTCGGCGGGAACCGTGTATTCAACGCGCCCCTGGCCGAGGCCAACATCGTGGGACGGGCCATC
>JBDHFN010000079.1:0-14330 GCA_039590375.1 Gemmatimonadota bacterium | reverse complement strand
GAGCCCTCGCCACAGGTCGCGGGCAGCAGCGAGTCGTTCACGGTCACGGGACTCTTGTCCTCCACGACGTACTACTTCGCGATCAAGACCTCGGACGAAGTCCCGAACGAGAGCGCGATCTCCAACGTGCCGAGCGCCGCGACGTCGGCCTCGGCTAGCGTGACGTACCAGGAGGGCGACGGTAAGGGGAGCGTTTCTGTGGGCCACGACGCGAAAATGCCCGAGGGGTCTCCGACCACGAACTATGGCAGTACGACCGACTTGCTGGTCGATGCATCCGGCCACGTACACACGGTCATCAAGTTTCCCAACGTCTTCGGTGGCGGTGTCGACCAGATCCCGCTTGGATCTACGATCACCAGTGCCACATTGACCGTGCAGATGTACGACCCCGGCGACGATGTGCTGGTGTACCAGCTCACCGAGGGTTGGGTGGAGAGTGAGGTGACGTGGAACAACCGAAGCACTGGCGTGAGCTGGACGAACGCGGGCGCCGACGGAACAGGCTCGCACAAGACGACAGCGGACGGGACCCTCTTGGCGCCGAACGGCTCCAACAATGTCGACGTCACCACGAGTGTCCAGAACTGGTCCGACGGGGAGCTCAACGAGGGTTGGCTGCTGAAGGACACGGGTTCCGGTGGGGTGGACATCCGGTCAAGCGAGTACGGAACCGTCTCCGAGCGGCCCATGCTCTCGGTGACCTACGTGCCCCCCGCGGCGAACAACCCGCCGACGGTCGCGGCGGCCATCCCCGACACCACGGTGATCGAGGACAGCGCCCCGGTCGACAACTATCGCGATCTGAACGCGGTGTTCACCGACGTCGAAGACGCCTCGCAGCTGACCTTCACGATCCAGAGCAACACCAACCCCGGCCTGGTGACCCCGACCATCGGAGCCGACAGCGCCCTGGATATGAGCTTCACCGCCAGCACCACGGGCACGGCAACCATCACGGTCCGGGCAACCGATAGCGGGGCGCTGTTCGTGGATGACGTGTTCATCGTGACGGTCACCGCGGCTCCAGCGGCTGCGACACTCGTGGGCCGCTACTGGCTCAACGAGGCGCCCTCTGGCCAGGGGCCGACAACCGTGCTCGACGACCAGCCGAGTCCCCTCAATCTGAGCGTGACCTACGACGCAAACCTGGCATGGACTCTGAACAACGGCCATCGCGGGCTATCGTCCTCGGTCGTGCATGCGGGCATCGCCTCGGCGACTGCGGCAGGCACGAAGTACACGACCAATCTGGACAGAGCGACCCAGGCCACGTTCGTCGTCGTGATGGAGTGGGGCGCCGGCAACGCCGACCGTATGGCCGGCTTCCAGCGAAGCGACGGCACCCGCACTTTCCAATTGATGAGCAAGAGCGGTGGGGATCTGGAGCTCCGGTACGATGGGCTGGTAGAGAACCCCCGGATGTATTGGCCGGGCACGTGGGACGACGGCGTGCGGCGCGTGTTCCACATCGTCTACGATTCCGATGATCCCACACAGGACGATCGGGTCCGGCTGTACGTGAACGGCGTCGATCAGGGAACGCCCACCCTCATCAGCGGCCTCATGCCCCCCCTTAGCGATTCACTGGACTTCAGTGATCCAACCATTGAGCTGGCGGTCACGAACGAGTCGGATCTCAGCAACGGCCTCCCCGGCACCGTCTACTACTACGCCGTCTATACCGGGGAGATGACCGACCCGCAGATCACTGCCGACGCCACCGCCCTACTGGTCGACGACGACAACATCACGTATACCGTCGCCGTCACGCCGGACGGTGTCGATACCGTGAGCGTGCTCCCGAGCAACGGAACCGCCTATTCCTATCGGTACACCATCACCAACAACTCGGCCGTCACCGAGGACTTCGACCTCTTCGGCTTCGCCGGAGGCGCGGGCACCCTGACGCTCGACTCGATCCTCGGGCCAAACGTTACCCAAGGGGCGACTCCGGACAGCGCCCAGATCACGGGCGTCCCAGCTAGCAGCGCGGACAGCGCCTTCGTCTGGTACAGCGTGGCCAACGTGGCCGCCGGTACCGTGGACTCCCTCTACCTCGAGGCTCGCTCGGCCAGTAATGGCACCGTGAGTGACTCGGGGTGGGTCTTCGTAGAGGTGGTGAAACCCAACCTCACCACGGGGAAGGCCGTGAATCCAAGCGGCACGCAGTTGCCGGGGACGGAGCTCACCTACACCGTTACCATCACCAACGACGGCAATGACGACGCCGCCAGTGTTGTGGTGATGGACTCGCTGGCCGTGGAGCTCGACTTCAAGGTGGGCACCGTTGTGAACAACCTTCCGGCCGGCGTGTCCGCGACCGTGGAGTACTCGAACGACGCAGGCAGCAGCTGGACCTACGTACCGGTCTCGGCCGGGTGCGGTGCGCCCGCGACCTTCGACGCGTGCGTGACCCACATTCGTTGGACCCTGCAGCAGGACCTCAGCTACGTGGGACCCGACAACACTGGCAACGTCGAGTTCGTAGCTAGAATCCAGTAGCACCCCGGCACGACCCTACGCCACATCGTCGTACTCCAACCTCGTGCCACGACCCGCGATCGTCCCGGTTTGGAAACACTTGTTCACCGAAAAAGCGAACATCACAACATCACCGAAGCCCCCATTTTACCTAGGTATTTTCCCATATCGTCGGAGCCAGAGGCCCGGAACAGAAAAATAAACACTTGTTTATACACGGCACCCTCCTCATCTTTCGCGGACGAGAAATCCATCCTCGTTCCGGTGATGAGGAAAAATGGTTCGCAAGACAGCATCTGCGGGCGTCCTACTCGCCTGCCTACTGACGACAGCACCCGTGTCGGCCCAAACATCCAGGTGGACCTCCGAACGTCCCGATGGGCATGCTCCCGCCGGGGTCATGGCCGAGTTTCTCATCCTGGACCGCGACCTCTACGCGGGCGTGCGCTTTTACCAGGAACGGTTCAGGGGCACGAGCATCGGTACCGAGTCCCTCACGTCCGACGAGATCTTGGACTTCTTCTCCGTCGCTCCCCTCAGCCTCGACAGGGAAACGGCCGAGGTGGACCTGCGGCTCGGCTTGTTCGGCTTCGTGACGTTGGCCGCCTCGATGCCCTTCATTCACAACGAGATGCTCAGCACCGACGACACGTTCTTCTTCGATACGTCCTCCAAAGCTCTGGGCGATGTCAGCATCCGGGGGCTCTTCGATGTCCTGGAGATGGACGAGTACCGGGTGAGCTTGACCCTGGGTGGCACCATCCCGACGGGTAAGATCAAGAAGCGCGACGCGACGCCCTTCGCCGCCAGAGAGATCCTTCCCTACCCGATGCAGGCTGGCTCCGGAACGTTCGACATCTTGGCGGGCTTGACCTTCCTGACCCAGAACGACGTTGCCTCGGTCGGCGCCCAGGTCAACTCGGTCATCCGTGTGGAGAACAACAGCCGCGGCTATCGCCTCGGGGACCGCTTCAGCTTCACGGTGTGGGGTGCCCACAACCTTTCGGATTGGGCGAGCGTCTCACTTCGAGGCCTCTACGAGACCTGGGGTGACGTGACGGGATTCGAGCCCGGAACCGACGGAACCATCGATCCGAGCGCCAACTCCTTTGCCCAAGGAGGAGATCGCGTGCTGATCCCCATTGGCGTCAACTTCTTTCTACGAGAGGGGCGCCTTACACGCCACCGGCTCATGCTCGAGTGGTACTACCCGGTCCACCAGGACCTGAACGGCCCCCAGCTATCGGCCGACCGAACCCTGGTGGCGTCCTGGCAAACGTTCTTCTAACCCTCCCCCTCCGGCAGCCCCTCCCCCTCCGGCAGGCCTTCCCCCTCCAGTATCCCTGCGTCCACCAACACGCTCCGAGCCCGTTCCTCGTCGTCGGCCCGAACCACGAGCCGCGCAGGATTGACGAACGCCAGGCCCACGTCCATACCTCCGGCATCGTCGATGAGCAGGGCCGCGTCGACGCCCGCGCTCTCGAGGTACCCGTGAGCGATCTCCGCTTCGTGCCGATAGTGGAAACGGGCCACGATCGTGGTGGGGATCCGATCCCGGCTCACGTCCGCTCCGGCACCATGGTTACCTGCCTCAACTCGGGAACAGGGACCGGTCGATGGCCGGCACGAGCTCGAGGGCGTTCTCGTAATAGATCTTCCGGAGCACCTCGTCCGGGAGGTCGAGGCCGTACATCTGCCAGAACGCGTGGTACCTCCGATAGTAGTCGAAGTAGTCGTCCGCCGTTTCGAAGACGCGGAAGTAGGTGTGGAACTCCTCCTGGTTGTAGGAGTCCTTGCCCATCAGCACCCGGTCCTGGTATTCGATGAGCCATTCCCTCGCGAATCGGGGCTGCCTTCCCAATTCGTAGACGACCGCGCCGAGGCCCACGTACATGTTGGGCATTTCGTCCAGAAGGCTCCCGAGCCGCGCCAGGTCGTGGCCAAGCCATCCGAGATGAGCCGAGATGAACTTCGTGCCCGGATGCCTCCGGAACAGGTTGTGCTGCTCCCCGATGATCTGCTCGAAAGGTGCGCTCCGGCCCGGCGGCTGCAAGCGCCTCGGCCGAAGCGTCAACTCGAGCCAGCGCTCGTTGAAGCGATCGTACGGCTGCCAGAACTCCGCGGGGTCGGCGGAGTGGATCAACACCGTGATCCCCAGTTCTCCAGCCTTCGCCCACACGGGGTCGAGACGGGGATCGTCCACCGGAATCCGGTTTCCGTCGGTGTCGCGTGCGGTCAGCCCGAGGCTCTTGAAGATTTTCAGGCCGGCGGCCCCCGCGCGGACATCCTCTTCGAGCTGTGCGGCGGCCCGCTCACCCCATCCCCGTTCACCTACACCCTGAAAATCGACGTTGGCGAAGTAGACGAAGCGCCCCGCGTGGTCGCGGGTCATGTTTTCAAGTCCCCTGACGAGGCTCGCCCCGCTTCCGCCCGAGAGATTCACCATGACCGCCATGTTGAGTTCGTCCATCTCCCCGATCAGCCGGTCGACGTCCGCCGCCGACATTCGCGTCCCGTTCTGGTGGCCGTGGATGTCCACGAAGGGAAAGCGGGCGCTGGTCACGATGTTCTCCGGAACGACCAGCGTATTACGCGGTTCGTACTCCTCCACGGTGACGCCCTGGCCGGCCACGGGCTGTGCAGGAATCAGGGGAAACGCCCCCCCCAAGAGTAGAAGGGCTCCACAGATCTCGGCGGAGGTCGGACGCACGGTCAAACGCATATGGAACGCTCCACGATGGGGCGGGTCACGGGGCTGGCACGGCACAGAAGGGCCCGGACAGCGTGTAATTGTAGCCGCCGCCGCCCACTGGAGAAACCCGTAGGCATAGGGCCTGGGACCTACTGAGCGGGCTCCGTCACGATGGGACCGAATCACCGCTCGGAGTCACCGGCTCACCGTCCCACACCGCATGGTGGATCCCGTCCTTGCCGGAACGTTTCACGATGTACATCGCTACGTCCGCGACCTGGAGGGCCTGACGGCTCGTGTCGATCGGCGCTTCGAACGTCACCGCGCCGATGCTGAACGTCACCGGCCACCCGCCCTTCGTCATGGCCCGGTTGAGTTGCTTATGCAGGTTCTCGAGCACCGATCCGGTGGCGCCACCCCTGATTTCGGGAAGGACCGCCGCAAATTCGTCTCCTCCCAAACGCCCGAGGATGTCCGTCTGTCGTGTGCTGGACCGGAGCGCGTCCGCGGCTCGCATCAGGAGTTCGTCACCCGAGTCGTGTCCCTCCAGGTCGTTGACCGCCTTGAAGTTGTCGAGGTCGATATACGCGAGCGTGAATGCTCGGCCGTAGCGCGCGGCCCGGGCCAACTCGGCGTCCAGCCGCACGATGAACGACCCTCGATTCAAGAGTCCGGTCAGCGTATCGGTCGCCACGAAGGCCGCTTCGTCGGCAAGACGACGCTTCATCGTGGCGAACAGCATCGCGATGATCCCGAGAAGCACGAAGTCGGAAGCGATGGTCCAGATGAACGCCCGTCCCATCGCTTCGCCCGCAAGGGCCGAGAATGGTATGGGAATCGCCACGGCCACGGCGGCGAGGATGTACGCGGTGCTTGGCGGGGCGGCCCACGCGGCGAGCGCGATCGGTACGACGTAGAGGACGAGCAACGAGGTTTCGAATCCCCACGAGGCTTCGGCCGTACCCACCGCGAGGACGAGACCGAAGGCCACCCACCCCGCGGTCCTTGGGGGCCAGGTTGACAGCAAGGAGGCGAGCTTCGACGTGATCGGGCGGGCTTTTGGGGTGGGCTCTCTGGCCGAAGTGTCTTCTGTGTCGCCGCCCCGTCGTAGCCCGGCCGGCCGACCCTCCGTCAAGGAGCGCCCCGCTCCAGATCCATCCGGCCCACCCCGGCCATCTCCCTGGCCAGCAAATGCACCTCGACCAGCTTCCAATCCGCCCACGCGGACATGACGGCGAGCACCATGAGGGCGAGGCTACCCGCGACCGACCCGATGCCCCCAGCGCCGCCGAACCGCACGAGATACAAGATCCGCGTCACGATCACGTATCCCGCGAAGAGTAGTGGCACGAAGCTTCCGGCGTAGATCAATCCAGCCCAACGGCTCGGCTTCTCGAGGACCTGTGAGACGGCCTGCATCCCGTAGGCGACCATGGCCACGATGGAGAGCACAGCGCCGATCATGATCACCACGTGCTCGACAGGCCGGAGCCCCAGCCGAATGGACTGCACCAGCCCGTATGATCCGAGGATGGCCAGCGGAGGAAGGCCCACCGCAATCTTGGCCGCTGCCATACGCTCGACGGCCTGGGCCACGAGGGAGGCGGCTTGACCCTGATCGGGGATTTCATTCACCATCTATAATGATCATCCATGCCTATTACCCGCGCCAGCAAAAAATCACTATCCAACGCCCACCCGTCGCGGTGCTCAAGAGGAAGCGATAAGAGACTTCGCCCGGTCCCAGACCGCGTCGAACATCGACTCGGTGAGCCGGCCCGTAAAGGTATTCTGCTGGCTCGGATGATAGCAGCCGAGCACTGTTCTGCCTCCGAGTGCCACCTCCGTACCGTGCTTGAATTTCGGACGGGGACGGGGGACGTCCTCGCCCTGCTTCTTGAGGACCCGCAAGACTTGATCGAATGCGAAGGCGCCGAGCGCCACAACCACGCGAGCGGATCGCAGGATCTCGAGCTCCTCCTCGAGATACGGCTGGCAGTGCTCCCGCTCGACGCCGGTTGGGCGGTTGGCGGGTGGCGCACAACGGACGGCCGCCGTGATGTAGGCTCGTGACAGGCACAGCCCGTCGTCGGCCGCATGCCCCTCGGGCTGATTGGCAAACCCGGCCCGGTGCAGAGCCCGGTACAGCCAGTCCCCGGAACGATCCCCGGTGAACATGCGCCCGGTCCGATTGGCGCCGTGCGCGCCCGGAGCGAGACCCACGATCACAAGCTGCGCGTCGGGGTCCCCAAACGACGGGACGGGACGTCCCCAATAGGCCTCCGTCCGGTATGCGGCCCGCTTTTCCCGGGCCACGGTCGCGCGCCACTCCACCAGGCGTGGACAGCGAGCGCATGCCACCACGCGTTCGTTGACCGCCCGTAAGCGGGCTGTGTTCCCACCGGCTGCTTTCCCACCGGCTGCCTTCCCACGAGCTTCGTTCCCACCGGCTGCAATCCCAGATGGAGATTCATCGCGGCACACGGACTCAAGCGGCTCCTCTGAACGGCCCCACTCCCGCCGCCGCCTGGCGCCGATAGAATCCGTAGAGTAGCACCGAGCCGGAAAGCACGGCGTTGGACAATCCGGTCATATCGAGGGGCCCCTCCGCCATGGATCCGCTCAGGGCCGCATCTGGGAGGTTCCAGATCGGAAGGAGAATCGAGAGCAGGAGGAACAGGAGGTTGACCGAGCTCTCCGCCATCCCGACCCACGGTGCGAGGGCGGGGCGTAACCGCACACCAAAGCCTAGAAGCGTCGCGGCGGCGTAATACAGGAATCGGTAATCGGACCCCCCGAGCGCGGCAACCCGAAACGGCATGTCGAACCCGATGTCCGCAATGAGGAACGCCGGTGTGGCGAGCAAGTAAGCGGCGAAGAATCCACCCCGATCAAGTCGACCCATGATCCGTCTCACGGCCGGGGGACCTCCGACGATGGACGATCGCGCCAATCATAGGACCGACCAGGGCCCCTACCGTGATCCCGATCACGGTCATCACGCCCATGGGATTGAGATGGCTCAACGAGGGTCCGCCAACAGCAATGGACCGGTACAGGCTCAAGGCCAAGAACAGACCTCCACCCGCTATGGCGCCGATCGCCGTCCACCGACCCGTTGCCTTCAAGTCGCTCGCCTCGAAGAGGGCACCATCACACGGCCGGGGATCGGTCTCTTACTCGGGCTGCGGCACGAGGCCCGAGGGGCGTGTCCCCTCCCCGGCGGTGCCCTCCAACTCCGGGCTCCAAGGCTCGCCGGACGTCGTTGCAGAACCCGTTCGCTCTACCGTTGCCCCGCCACCCTGCGTGAAGTTCCGCTTGAAGAAGTCCGACACGTCATCTACCACCGAGTAGAGCACGGGCACCAGGATGAGCGTGAGAAAGGTGGCAAACAGGATTCCGATGATCACGGCGATGGCCATCGGACCCCACATGGCGGCCTGCTCTCCTCCCCAGTACAACTCGGGCTCGAGTCGCGTGTAGAGACCGAAGAAGTCGAAATTCAATCCGACGGCGAGCGGGATCAGTCCCAGCGCCGTCGTGATCGCCGTGAGGATCACGGGCCGGAACCGCACCTGGCCCCCGCGCACCAGAGCCTCTCGGCGCCCCAGTCCGTCTCTCGTCCTCAGAACTTCGACGTAGTCGATGAGCACGATGGCGTTGTTCACCACGATGCCCGCAAGCGAGATGATGCCTACCCCCGTCATGATGATGCCGAAGGGCATCCGGAACACGAGGAGCCCGAGAAACACACCGGCGGTGGACATGAACACCGACGTAAGGATGATCACGGGCTTGACCACCGAGTTGAACTGGGTCACCAGGATGAGTCCGATCAACATGATCGCCCCGAAGAACGCCGTCGAAAGAAATGCCTGAGCCTCCGCCTGCTCTTCGGACTGACCCGTGTACTGTAGTTGGTAGCCCACCGGCAATTCATTCGAAGTGAATTCGGCCAGGACCCCCTGCACTTCCGCCAGGACTTGGTTGTTGTTCAAGCCGGCCCGTACATCCGAGCTGATCGTCGCCATGCGCCGCTGGTCCTTCCGGCGGATACTGCCGTATCCCTCGGCGACCTCCCAGCTCGCCACCGAAAGCAGGGGAATCTGGGTTCCCTCGTTCATCACGGTCAGGTCGCGCAGGCTCTCCAACTCCCCACGGTACTCTTCGGCCAGACGCACCACGATGTCGTACTCATCGTTCCCCGTCCGGTACTTTGCCGCCTCGATCCCCTGAATGGCACCACGGATGGCCATCCCTACGTCTCGGCTGGACACCCCGTAAAGCGCCGCTTTCTCTCGGTCAACAGACACCGACAATTCTTGGCGGGCGGCGTCCAGGTCGCTCTCCAACCCCACGAGCTTTCCGTACACCGGGTCGCCCTCGAGAATCGCGAGGACGCGGTCGGACAACGCCTGTAGCGTGGTCGGGTCTTCTCCCACGAGCTCGATGTTCACCGGGTTGCCCTGGGCGGGTCCCTGCGCAACCTGGTCTACCTTGATGTCGGCTCCGGCGATGTCCCTGCCGAGAACTTGCTGCATCAGAGTCAGGAGGTCCTTCGAATCGAGTTCTCGTTGGCCGAACTCGATCATGCTGATGGTCACCCGCCCCGCGTTGGGACCGGACGCGCCCCCCTCCATGGGGTTTCCGCCACCCCCGGAGCCACCCACGGTCGCCACCATCGACTCCGCTTCCGACATGCCCGGAAGTACCCGGATGTCTTCTTCGAGCCGCCGCGCAATCTCGTCCGTCGCCTCCGGGCTGCTACCCACCGGCAGATCCATGTCTACGAGGATCTGGTTGGGCGGCATATCCTCGGCGAAGAACTCGACCCCGGCGTTGAACTGGTAGAAGAGACCACCCGTCGCGACGAGGCCCAGGAAGGACCCAGCGAGCAAGAGTGCCCTATGATCCAGAGCCCATTGGAGGTGCCGCTCGTATCTGGTCAGAACTCGCGGCACTTCTACAGCCTGGAAGTGGGTCGCCATCCCTCGTAGGAGGACGGAATGCAGCCCGTACAGCCCGGCGACCGTCGCGGCAAGGAGCACCACCATGAGGGGATTCCGTATCCCCAACGCGATTGCTGCCAACACGGTCGCACCGATCATGGTCCACCGAGCGGCGGGCCTGAGAGGGGGCGCTGGATCATCCTCGAGCCGTAGGAACATCGCGCACAGAGTCGGAACGATCACCAGCGCAACGAAAAGGGAGCTGGAAAGCGTGACGATGAGCGTCGAGGGCATGAACTTCATGAACTCGCCCACCTGGCCCGGCCAGAACAGAAGGGGGGCGAAGGCGGCGAGCGTGGTCGCGGTCGCGGCGATCACGGGCATGGCCACTTCGCCTGTAGCCTTCTTGGCGGCCGTGCGCCGGTCCCAGCCCTCCTCCACATACCGATAGATGTTTTCGACCACGACGATCGCGTTGTCGACCAGCATCCCCAGGGCGAGGATCAACGAGAAGAGTACGACCATGTTCAGCGTGATCCCGAGGAGTTGCAGGACCGCGAAGGAAAGCAGCATGGACGTGGGGATGGATATCGCCACGAACACCGAATTCGAGGCGCCCAGGAAGAAGAGAAGCACTCCGATGATCAGGATGAGCCCCGAGATGATGTTGTTTTCGAGGCTGCTCACCATGGTGTCGATCTGAACCGACTGGTCTGATGTGATCTTTACCACGGTGGTGGGCGGGAGCAGCGGCTCCATCTCCCGGATCGTGGCCTTCACCAGTTCGGACGTCTCGATGATGTTTTCGCCGGAGCGCTTCAGGACGTCGAGTGTAACGACCGGGGCATCGTCGAGGCGCGCGTAGCTCGTCCGTTCCTGGAAGCCGAAATCCACGTCGGCAATGTCCCGGACGTAGATCGGGCGGCCGTCCTCGGTGGCGACGACGAGGTCCTCAATCATCATCGGGTCGTCGAACTCGCCGGCGACCCGCACCAGATACTGCAGCGGCCCCACGTCGATCGAGCCCCCGGGAATGTTGACGTTCTCGTCACGAATCGCGTCGATCACGTCCTGGATTGCGAGACCGTAGAACTGTAGTCGGTCGAGGTGGACGTCCACCTTGACCTCCCGCTCCAGCCCTCCGCGCACGTCGACCCTCAGCACCCCTGGGATCTGCTCGACCCGGTCCTGCATTTCCTCCCCGAGCTCCTTGAGCCGCACGAGACCGTATTGGCCCGAGAGGTTCACCTGCATGATGGGCATCTCGGAGAAATTGAACTCGATGATCGACGGGTCCTCGGCCTCGGCCGGCAATTCGGCCTTCGCCAGATCGACCTTCTCCCGCACCCTCTGGAGAGCCCCCTCGAGGTCCACCGTCGCTTCGAATTCGGCGACGATGCTCGAGTAGCCCTCGACCGAGGTCGATGTCAGATCCTTGACGTCGGAGATGGTCGAAAGCTCATCCTCCAACGGACGGGTGATCAGACTTTCGATATCGGCCGGTGTCACACCCGGATACATCGTGTTGATGGCGATCATGGGGATTTCGATCTCCGGGAAGGACTCCCGGGGGATCACCCGGTACGCCAACAAGCCAGCGATCGTAATGAACGCGAACAGGACCAATACGCTGGTCTGATGGTCGACCGCTATGCTGGTCGCGCGGAATTCCTTGAAGCGCGCGAGGAATCCGGGTTCGTAGCCGGGTCCCACGTGAGCACCGTCTTCTAAGTCCGGCGCTCCGTCGGGGGAGCTCCCGTTCGAATCGGGAACTTCGTCGGTGGGCTTGATCATATGGCCCTCACCTCGTCCCGACCACGTTGACTCGGTCGCCGGCCGTCACTTGCTGCTGGCCGACCACGATGAGTTGCTCTCCAGCACTCAAGCCGGCCTCGATGACGACCGTGTTCCGCTGGCTGGAGCCGATCTCGACGGCTCTGGATAAAACGACGGCGTCGTCCCCGTTTCCCTCGACCACGAAGACGACGTATCCGTCCTCGACTCTAACGAGCGCCTCCTGGGGGATGACGATCGCACCCTCGACCGTCTGCCGGACCAATCCGACGTTGGCCACCATCTGTGGCTTGATCAGCCCATCCGGGTTCGCCATCTCGATTTCAACCAAGAAAGTGCGATTCTGGGCGTTCACCGTTGCGCCCACGTAGCTGATCACACCCTCGGAGGAAATATCCAGGACGTCGAATACGGTGGTGGCCGAAGCTCCGACTCTCACATCTCGTGCGTAACGCTCGGGCACGCCCGCCACGATCTTAACCGGATCGAGAGAGACGATACGCGCCACATTCGTCCCGATGTTCACCATGGCCCCGACTTCCACCAGACGTGTCTCCAAGATACCGTCCATGGGAGCACGGATCACCGTGCGTCCAAGACGGGTCTCAAGCGTCGTCAAACGAGCCGTTGCCTGCTCAGCGGCGTACTTGGCTTCGAGATAAGCCAGTTCCGAGCCCACCCGGTCCACTTCGTACAGGCGTTTGCGTCGCTCCCACGTTTCGTTCGCCAGGGAGGCCTGCGCCGTGGCTTCCGCCACCTGACTCCGGAGCACCGCATCATCGACCTCCAGAAGCGGCTGGCCCGTAGATACCGTAGCACCCTGCTCGACGACGACACGGCGGATGACGCCGGACTCCTGGGCGGAAAGCGTGACGTCCTGACCCGCCACGACCGTGCCGGTCAGACTGATCCGCTCCACGAAGTCGCCGATCTCCACCATCGAGGTCTCGACGTTGATGACGCGTGAGGCCCCCTCGACGAGCACTCCCACGTCGTTGCCGGCACCGGCCTCGACGTCTCCGCCACAGGCCACGACACCGAGCAAGAGCGTCGACAACCCTGCCTTCAATCGAGCGTATATGGTCATGGTTTTCTTCATTCCTCTCTATTACTCAGGGCGGCCGGCCAGCGGTCCCGAATCCACCATGGGCACCGAGCCCACCGCCAAATCGAGATTGGCCTGCGCCACCAAGAAATCGTATGCAGCCTGCGCGTAGTTGAACTCACTCTGCCGAAGGGCGACTTCGGAGTCGGTCAGCTCCAGCTGACTCCCCAGACCCTCGCGGTATTGGGCGCTCGCGATGTCGAATCCGCGGCTCGCCTGCTGGACCGCCCTCCGCTGGGCATCGGCACGCGCCCTCGCCTCCAGCATCTGATCCCAGATCGTCTCCACTTCGCTGTCAGCCCTCGCCCTGGCGACCCGGGTCATGGTCTCGGCTTGGCGCAGGGATGCCCGCCTCTGATCGATCCGCGCGTCCTTCGAGAAGCCGCTGAAGATCGGCCAGGTAATGCGCAGCCCGGCCTGACTCGAATGCGTTCTGGAGGCGGGGTCCCCGAAAAAGTCGAGACCCCCATTCTGTTGGGCTGCGATCCCATAGGATCCGAAGAGCACGATCTCCGGTAGGTACTGCACCCGCTCCAGGCTCAATTCCGACTGTCGAAGACCCTCCGACAGATCGAGTTGTCGAAGATCCGATCGTCCCTCCAGCGCGGCCTGGACGACGTCCTCGGTCAACGACTCCGTGGTCCACGTCGAGAACGCCAGAATTTCACGATTCTCGGGCGAGTTGGCCTCGAAATCATCGAGATCGATCCGCGCCAGGGAGCCGGCGACGCGTACGTCGTCGATGTTGTCCAGCGCGAGCTCGATGCCGAGTCCCCGCCGGGCCTCCGTGACCGAGTTCTGGGCTCTGAAGAGATTGGGCTCCAGGTTGGCCAGCTCGACCTCGAGGCGCAGCACGTCGTAATCCGCCGCGATGCCGGCCTCGTTGAGCGCCCGGGTGTCGCGGAGGGATTTCCGTACCCGCTGGATGGAGTTCTCCACCAAGCGAGCCTGTTCCTGGGCCAGAAGGAGGCTGTAATAGAGCACACGCACCTGCGTGACGATCTGCTGCGTGCGACCGCGCAGACTCTCCTGCTCGAAGCTCTCGAAGCGGCCGGCGGCGCCGAGGGCGACGAACACCGACGGCTTGAACAGGGCCTGCTCGACGGTGACGTTAGTGTTCCAGATGTTGTCCGCTCCAAAGCGTACCGGAATGAGGTCATCGGGATCGGCCGTGGGATCGAAGATGAACGCGGGCAGGAAGTTCTCCGCCACCGACAGGTTTCGTGCGTAGGACGCGTTCAAGTCGATGGTCGGAAAGAGATCGCTACGGGCTTCCGACGCCTGCTCTTGGGCCACCTCCAGACCA
>JBDHFN010000078.1:0-17681 GCA_039590375.1 Gemmatimonadota bacterium | reverse complement strand
TGAGGGTCAACGTATGGTTCGCCGCAGCTGGGGCTTCTGGCGAGAGAACGGCGGCGATTGGGCCGACCTGCGTCCCGTCGCCATCCGCATCTTCGGCGACGTCGCAATCGTCTACTTGTACGGCTACTGGACGGTGCAAACACCGGGCGGGTTGGTTACCACGGAGTACAAGCGGACGGAGGTCTTGCAGCGCAGGGATGACGGCTGGACGGGCCTCGGTGGTCAGTTCACTCCAGTTTCTTCCGCTGATGCGGATCCGTACAAGTGAGAATCAGAGCTGCCGTACGGTGACGGAGGCTGAAAGGGGCTAGTTCGTCCTCTCCGTTTCCGTCGGACCCACAATACAAGGCCGGTTCCATACTGTCGCCCTTCATACCGGGCAAGCTGATCGCTTCTTAGTCCGTCCGAATGAGTGAGGCGAAAACCGGACGTTCCACGTTAGACAAGGTGTACGAGGCACTCACCTCTCTCGGAGAAAACCATGTACTGGCCCGGAAGGGCTTATTGGCCCGGAACGACGTCTTCGAGTCGGATGCTGTTTTGGTCGAATTGTAGTCTAGACCGGACCCGCGCGGCGATTGGGCTGCTCATCGTCTTGACCTTGGTCGGGTGCGGTTCCGAGGGCGGCGCGACGGGCGCGCCTCCAGCGTCCACGGGTTCCGTCACGATCGCTGTCGTCACGTCCGGTGTACGGATCGATCCCGACGGGTACGAGTTGACCGTTGGACCTGCGTCCCGGTTCATCGGGACCAACGAAGTCGTCCAGTTCTCGGGGATCCCTGTCGGCACCCACCCCGTCACCCTGTCCGGCGCGGAGCTCAACTGCGCCGAATCGGACCCACGGCTCGCGTCGGTCACCGTGCAGTCCAACGCCCCCGCGCAGGCCCAGATGGATATCGAGTGCGGGTATCTCGTGTTCGTCGCGAACCACGGTTCCGATGATATCTCGGTCATCTCGACTGTGACGCAGTCGGTGGTGGCCATGATCGAGCCTGGCGGGGTGTCCGCGGGCCTCAGGATCACTCCCAACGGCGAGCGTCTGTACTTCGGGAATCTTTTTCGGCGTGTGTCGCACAAGGTCGACGCCGTGTCCACGACTACGTTCGAGATAGTGGCAGAGGTGCCCGTGACGCACCCCATCCTCGACATTGCAATCTCGCCCGACGGAGCGTTCGGGTATGCCCTTGAGCCCCTTCAACCCAGCGGAGGTAGGATCGAGGTGTTCGACGTATTGGAAAACACCCTCGTCGCGTCGATCCACGTGGGGGGCTCTCCCAAGAAGGTCGTGCTAACGGGAGATGGTCGGTGGACCTATGTGACCGAACAGGTCGTCGATCGCCTTCGCGAGCTCGACATGGCCACCTACGAAAGCAGCCGGGCGACCGCCATCGAAGCTCCGCTCGCCGTGGCGCTTTCCTCCGATGGGTCTCTGGTCTATGTGAGTCGGTTCTTCCGCGAGGACGTGCTCGCGCTGCAGCGATCCAACTTCGGGATCCGCGCTCAGGCGTCGCTCGGATTCATCGCGTCAGACCTTCAGCTGAGCCCCGATCATCGATCGCGGTCGGCGGCCTGCGTATGGCATTGACCGCCGACGGAGCGCTCCTGTACGTGACTGACAACCTTAACGACCGGGTCACGGCGATCTCGACGGACGACCATAGCGTGGTCGCGCAGATCCCGGTTGGGAATGCGCCCAGCGGCGTGGCGATCACGCCTCCCTGAGTAGCCGGGCAACGGGGGCACGCCGACTAAGCGTGCTGCCCGAGATGCGCCGGGACTTCGAATCGGATAGGCGCGTGCCTGCCGTGAAGGCAGGCACACCTAATCGATTGGGTTCTTAATCTGGAGCCGGTTCCACCCTGAGCTCGGCTACGGGTCCGCCTCCTCGGTGTCTCCGAGCTTGGGCCTCACTCGACTGCGTGAAGGCCTCTAGAATGCGAAGAGGAAAACAGAGAACGTTAGCCGACCAAGACCACGGGTCACCTGCGGACCTCTCGTGGACTTTCGTTGTAGCAGCACCGGCCTCACGCTTATCAGGCTGGTCCTAAAGGGCCAGGAATCCGACAAGATGCCGTAGTTTCAACGACATCTCGCACGATCTGCCTGGATTCCTCGGCACCGATGTCGGACTCTGCCGGAGTTAACCGACGGTATAACCGACGGAATCCCGGTGTTCTCACCCATCACTGGCGCTCCCGAACCGACGGCACGTAGCGACGGTGCGGGTCAGGCAGAGCCCCCGAACGCCCGTCGGATCTGCCGCCGGTGGTGTTCGTAGTCCGCGATCAGCTCGTCCGCCGCCCCGCGGATGGTCAGGCGCTCCGCCCCGTGGCGCACGCCGAAATCCCGTTCCCAGTCGTCGGGATCCAGTCCCTGGAGGTAGTTCCCCAACTCGTTCGCCGATTCCTCCAGCTCGGACAGGAGATGTTCCCGGTCGGTCGTCGGGTACTCGCGCAGGAAGGCGGCGTTGACCCTGCTGTAGTCCGGGCCGGGATCGACGTCGTAGAAGGGCAACTCGCAGACGCGGAGCTGGTCGCCGCCCACGATCACCGCGCGGTTCCAGCCAATCAGGTGCGCCACTACGTCGCGCGGCGTCCAGCGGCCGATCGAACCGAGATAGTCGAGGGAATCGAGAGCCCGCACGCACGCCGTGAAGCTCTCGAGAGAGCTCTCGAGCGCCGCCACCTGAGCTTCGATACCCGTACGGTCGCGAGCCGTCATCCGGAATCAACCTCCGAGGTCATTCACGGCCCGCCACGCCTCGTCGATCGCCACGTGGCTGTAGGCGTTGGCGCCGGCGTCGGCGTTGGCGATGGCGATGGGGCCGAAGGGTGTCCGGGCGATCTCGTGGGGCGCCTCGCCGGGCGCCCACTCCGGGTCCCAGAGATCCAGGTAGTCGTGGGCGTAGCCGTGCGGCCACCGGTTGACCGTGATGGCGAGAATGTCGTCGGCCGCGCGGAAGCCCGCGGGGCCCAGCATGCCGTCCAGCACGTTTCGGACCTCCCGCTCGAAGTCCTCGAAGGTCATGGTCAGCATGCGCATCCGGGAGCTCCGGTGCTGCTCGCGGACGTCCAGTCCCTTCTGTGCCGGCGCGACGGATCCCCAGAACTGCATGACCGCCGCACCCGGGTCGCTCCAGTCATGCCGGTACTCGCCGACCTCGATGCCCTTGACCAGCCAGGTCGCACCGTGGAGGCGTCCCGGGCAGTAGGCGCCCGAGATCCGTAGACGGTCGGCGGCCTCGCTGCTCCTCAGCAGGACGTTGGTCAGCAGCAGCGGTCGCTTGACCTGGTAGGCCTGAGCCTCCTTCTGGTCCGCCGGCAGGCCCGGGCAGAGGTGAGGAATGATGGAGTGATCGCAGGCCAGCACGCAGTGCCGTCCCTTCAGTCGAAATGTGCCGCCGTCCCGGACGAAACCCACTCCCACGGCGCCGTCTTCCTCCTCCACGCGCACTACCGTCGAGTTGAGCCGCAGCCTTACCGTGGAGCTTGGCCGGTCCAGCTCTGAGTAGTCGAACGCGGCGGTGACGACGTCGTCCGTTCCGCGACCATCGGCGACCTCCGGGATCAGCGCCCGGACGAGCAGCCGGGCGATGGAGGCGTTGCCGTCGGGGAAATGGGCCACCTCGCCGCCGATGCTGCCGGAGACCGCGGGTTCCTGGCCGAGGAGGTGGGCCATCGGCAGTCCGGCGCCCTCGCACTCGGCAGCCGACAGGCTGTCCGCGCCCACGCCCGAGTAGCCGTGGGTGGCGTTGACGAAGATTCCGGCCGCCTCCTCGGTGAGGCCGCCATGCCGGCGAACGAAGTCGGTGTAGCTGATCTTCCGCAGGTACTCCTGGCGCTCTTCCGGGCTGCGCCCCGAGAGCACGTCGGTCCGGGTGGAGTAGAACCGCCTCAGGGACTCGCGGGATTCCTCGGAGAGCGGCACGGAGTCGATCGTCTCCAGGATCCTGGAGAAGTCTCCATGCCGGGGAGTGAACCCCGGGATCAGCACGTTCCGCCCGTAGGTCTCGGCGTCGAACCAGGTGGCCGGGCCCAGCTCTCCGTCGTCGCCGTAGTTGAAGTCGTTCCCTTCCAGGAGCCGCTCGAGGTCGACCCCCAGCTCCCCGAGCAGCGCGTGGACGCGGTCGCTGAACTCCGGGTACTCGAGGTTGAAGACGCCGCCCCACGCCAGGCGCATCACTCCACCCTGGTGGAACTCGTTGCGCCTGGCGTGCCCGCCGAAGTCGTCGTGGTTGTCCAGGATCAGAATGCGGGAGTCACGCCCGAACCGCTGGCGATAGTACCAGGCCGCGGCGAGGCCGCTGATCCCACCACCGACGACCACCAGATCGTACTCCTCGCCGAGCTCCTCGCCGTGTCCGAAGTGCCGGCCTTCGCGCGCCAGCTCGTGGGCCACCTCGTACGAACCGGGTTGCGAGCCGCGCAGGCCGGTGAGCGTGGGCGGGTAGTACGGACTGTCGGACGTCCCGCGACCCGGCGGAGCGTTCTCTCCCGACCGTCCGCAGGAGAGACCGAGGCCCAGCGCGGCCAGCCCGGCGCCGTGGATGAAGTCCCGGCGGCTGATGGGCCTGAACATCCCGAGTTCGTGGTCGGTCCGACTCATGGGTCTCCTCCCGGGCCGATCGGAAACAAAGTTCCGGCTCGATCGGACCGAAGCCTATCGTCCGCTCGGGCCCATGTTACGGTGCCCGGGGAGGTGGCCTCCCCACCGCAACCGATGTCCGCGCTGACCTCAGCCCTCCCACTGTCCTTGTTGCCCCGACACGCGGTCGCCTCATTACAACCTAACCACGAGATGCACGAGAGCCCCGTCTGGCGGGGCTGTCTGGGACATGGACCCGGGTGGATTTGGGGCGATGCCGAGCGAGCACGGCCGCGGGCCGGCGCAGCTCGAACCACCGGCCTCGCGCTTATCAGGCAGGTCCGTAAGGACCAGGGACAAGATGCCGCAGTTTCAACGACATCTCGCACGATCTGCCCGGATTCCGAGGCATCGATGTCGGACTCTGCCGGGATCAACGGACGGTATAACCGACGGTATTCTGGCCCGTTTGCCGCCGAGTGGCCCGCCTCACTCGGAGGAACCGGGGACGCCACCGTTCTCGTTTACACGCCAGATCGCCTCGCGCGCGTCCTCCACCCAGGGCTGGAGCTCCGAGTCGGCGTCCGTCCACGCCTCGACGAAGTACTCGTAGGCCTGGCGGGCTTGCTCCCACTCGCCTATGGCTTCGTGGATCTGCCCCTGCCGGTAGCGTGCCAACGGATTGTACCAGACCCCGCGAAGATAGCGACCCGCCTGCGCCGGCTCGTTCATCTCCTGGTAGATGTGGCCGCTCCAGGCGTTCGGGTACCAACCCGCTTTGCGGTGGACTCGACGTGGCCAGTCGCCCAGGTACCAGGCAACTCGGTGTGCCTCCTCAAGAAGCGACAGCGCACGGCTCGGGTCGCCGCGCCGCCAGGCAGCGTATCCCCGTAGCTCCGCGCCCGCAGCCTCCAGGCGACGCGCCTCCGCGATGTCTCCCTCCGCGCGTGCCCCCTCCGCGAGTTCCTCCGCGTTCGCGATCGTCGCGGCGTGGACGTCCCAGCGTCCGAGATCCGCCGCGATGTAGCCCCGGCAGGCGAGCAGGAAGTGGAGCGGTCCCTCCCGGTCCTCCGTGGCCATCGCCATCGCTCCCTCGAGGACACGCTCGGGGATGGGGACCCCCCAGCCGCGGGCGATCGCGGGCAGGCAGACTCGCGTCACAGCCGACACGGCGGGATGGTTCAGGTAGTCGAGAGCACGACGCAAGTGCCCCCGTTTCCACAAGCTCCCCGAGGCCAGGAGGTCGGCGGCGGTCGTTTTCCATGCGGAATCACTCAACCGTTCGCGAAGCGCGAGGAGGACCCCTTCGCGGGCCTGCCAGTGCCGGGGATGCTTGAGGTTGGCCTGCGCGGCGGGAAGTATCTCCACCTCCACCGTATCCAGCACCGCAAACGCCGCTGACCGCGCTTCATCAGATCCGAAGGCGAGGGCGAGCGCCAACCGCCCCCCCGAATAGTAGGAGGAGCCTGGCGCGACCCGCCCATATTGGCGGAGCCGCGCGTCGGCCAGGGTGCTGTCGGTGTGGTGGTTGAAGGCGAGTTCCACGCCGTGGGGCTGGTAGGGGGCGAACGCGGGGTCGAGCTCGGTTGCCCGCTGGAAGGCCCGGTCGGCCTCCTCCGGCCCGGTCGGGGCGCTCGTGTGAAGGTGAGCGTCCCCGAGGAGAAACCAGGCTTCCGCATCGTCCGGGTACTTCCTCACCGCCTCCTCCAACCACACGACCGCCTCGGCTTGCTGCTCGCCGGTGGCGTAGCGTGCCCGAACGAGCGCCGCCTCCCGCTCCGGGAGTCGATCGACGAGCCGTAAAGCCGCTTCGCGATGCCGCCTGGCCTCCGGGCTCTGGATGTTGGCGCGCCAGGCATGAGAGCTGGCCAGGTGGTAGTGCGCCAGCCCGAACGCGGGGTCGGCCTCCACGGCCCGGGTGTAGGCTTCGATCGCCGCGTCGAGTTGAGCCCGACGGAAGAAGACCTCGCCTTCCAGGTACGCCTTCAGGGCCGGGACGGAGGTCGTCGTGATGCTCGTCAGGTTGACCGGGGGGAGCTCACCCTCGCCCCGTTCGAGGATCACCCCGAGCACCTCAACGACCAGACGGTCCACCAGCGTGAGGACGCTGTCCGGTGGGCCCTCGATCTGTCCCTGGCCGAGGCGAACACCCGTTTCCACCTCGTAGACATCGCCCACCAACCGCACTTCCGGTCCAATGGCCACCGCCGACCCGAGGAGGGCGTAGCGAGCCCCCGTCTCTCGAGCGATCTCCAGGTTCGTGGACTGGTCGACCCGGACGGAGCCTCGAGCCCTCTCATCCCAGCGAGCGAAGACCGTGCGGCTGTCGATCGCCCGAAGACCACCCGCCCCATCCAGGCCGGTGGAGATCAGGTTCACGAGACCCTCACGCCACTCCTGGAGCTCGGAGCCCGCGACACTGAACGGAAGCACTGCAACCCCCGGCGCGGCCGCCCCTGTCACCATGTCCGAAGGGAAGCTCCGACCTTGGCCGCGGATCAGCACGTACAGGCCAGCGAGGCCTATGATGAGAGCGACCGCAAAGATCCCGACGAAAAGGGGACGTGGCCGGCCTTGATGGGGCTCCTCCTTCCCAGACAACGCCTCGGCAAACTGTTGGGCGGTCCGAAAGCGGTCAGCAGGTACCTTGGCGAGCGCCGTGAGAACGGCTCTTTCGACTCCTTCGGGGATGGTGCCGCGCACTGTGCGGAGGCGGGGCACGGGATCGAGCGATTGACGAGCCAAGACGGCCTGCCCGCTCGGTCCCATGAACGGCGGGTTACCCGCCAGAAGCTCGTATAGCACGCAACCCAGCGAGTAGACGTCGGTGCGGCCATCCAGGTTTCGTTCCCCTCGGGCCTGCTCGGGACTCATGTAGGACGCGGTACCGACCGCCAGCCCCGTCTCGGTGAGCTTCTCCCCAGCAGCCTCCGTGATGGCCCGCGCGATCCCGAAATCGGCGATCAGGGCGTGCTCCCCCGAGAGCAATATGTTTTCGGGTTTGATATCGCGGTGGACGACCCCGAGGGAATGGGCGTGGCTCAGGCCATCCGCCACCTCCCGTGTGATTCGCAGCGCCTCGCCCACGGACAGCTGCGTTTCGCGCTTCAGGCGATCGCGCAGGGAGTCGCCCTCCACATACGGCATGACGTAGTAGAGGAACCCGTCGGCCTCTCCGGAATCGTACAGCGGCAGGATATGGGGGTGGCTGAGGGCCGCGGCGATCTCGATCTCCTTCAAGAACCGCTTGGCACCCAACGCCTGGGCGAACTCGGGATGAAGGACCTTGAGCGCTACCTTCCGATGGTGCTTGAGGTCCTCGGCCAGGTAGACGATCGCCATGCCACCCCGGCCTATCTCGCGCTCGAGTCGGTAACGGCCGCCGATGGCAGACTGGAGGCGTTCTTCCAGATCGGTTGTCACGGCACGGCCCTCCTACAGACCGTACCTCCAGAGTAGAACCTTCGGAGCGTCCCGACCAGAAGCGCAGGGAGCTAATCCGGCAGGAGAATGGGCCCGGGTGGATTTGGGGCGAAGCCGAGCGAGCACCGCAGCAGGCGAGCGCAGCTCCCACCACCGGCCTCAAGGCGACGTGCTTCCGACGCTGGAGGCGGGCAAAAGCACACCTTTGGGGTCCGCTAGATTCACGCTCCGCCGTCGTCGAACGGATGGTCGAAACGATCGGGTGGCGGGATCGCCGTATATTTCTTGCGGCTTGGACGGATCTCCATCAGGTGATGTTACACGCGCTGATCCATGCAGAGCTGAGCGATGACGGAAACAAACTCCAGAGTATTGCTTATCGTGGTGTCGTTGGTGATCGCGGCAATACTGGCCGAAGGCGCGGTTCGTCTAGTTTTTTGGGTGCGAGATGTTCATTCAACGGATGCTGTATACGCAGAATTGAAAGACAAATATAGGGCTGCCGGAGCTTCGGGGGAAACTTTCAATATTTATTATTTTGGCGGTTCCACGATGGAGGGGGAGCCTTACAACCCGTCTGTATCGGTACCGAAATTGTTGGCCTATATGTTCGACAACCGACTGCGGGGCAAGCCTATACGGAATGTGAATCTGGCCGCCTCCAGTATGGATATCCAATACAACCTTATTCGCATGCAGAAGATCGTCGAGCATTCAACTGAATTCCAGCCGTCGCTGTTCGTTGTCTACAGTGGCCATAATGAATACCTGAAATTCACTGAACTGTATTTGTCCCCTCTGGCCATGGCTCTGGCATCCTATTCCAAGCTCGCTGGGTTGTTGGTCAGGGCGTTGGATCGAGACGACCTGACGATTGACGATCGCAGGTTGTTTGACGAGCCGTTGATGAACGACAAGCGTTTCGATTCCGTTTTCGATGCCTACACTCAGTCGATCACGTCCATGGTCGACACGGCAAGATCTGCCGACATACCGATTCTCGTCGCGACCGTCGCCGGAAATTATGCCGAATGGCAGCCGAGTCGTTCGTCTTCCTGCAGTCGTGAAGAAGACCACGCGGAATTGAAGCGGCTGATCGAAGCGGCAATGGAAGCGGAGCAGGGCGGGGACCAGCGGATGGGCGCGGAGTACTATGCCGTGGCGGAGAATATATGCCCGGGGTTTGCCGAAGCGATCTATCGGCGAGGCATTCTATATCGACAGCTCGGCGAACATGCCGAAGCCTGGGAGTTGTTTCAGAAGGCCGTCGACAATGACGGCGTACCATTGCGTGCTTCCACCCGGCAGAATGATTTCATCCGCGGTCTGCGAGCCGATGGCAATCGCATTGTCGTAGATGTCGTTCGGGGTTTGCGCAATCGGGCAACGGACGGATTGATCGGCTACGATCTGATGATCGACGCACATCATCCGAACTTGTCCGGCTATCTCGAAATGACAAAATTGTTCGCGCGAGGCATTCACGATCATTTTGGAGTAACTAGGGATCTGCGTGAGCCGGAATTGGCCGAAGTCACCGAAATATTTGGGATCGACGAGTCGGTTCGGTTCGACGTGCTGATATCTCGCGGGCGCTGGATGACGCGTATTGCAACATGGCGTTATGATGCGGCTGAACGATTTGCGCGAGCCGGCGGAAACTTCATAATGGCATCGAGGCTCAACCCCGATTCGTATAAGCCGGATCTGGGCCTTGCGGTGATCGCATTTCTGCAGAAGGACCTGGCGCAGGCCGAGGCTCATCTGGCGCGCGCCCGGCAGAAAGATGCGCCGGCGGTGGACAGTTATCTGGAGATTCCGTGGATCAGAAAGGTCACGGCGAGGGCATACAAGAGCTGACGAAATGATCGGCGCAATCTGATAACGGCCGCACGGCCCCAACTCGTCGACGCAGGATCAGTGGCCGTCCTCCCAGTTATTCCCGATTCCGACTGCGACCTTGGAGCGGTACCTTCAGATCCGCAGCAGCGTCCATCAGTTCCATTACCCCCGAGCCTGCACGACGTCCGTGCAATCGCGATTCACCTCCAGCACCAGTTCATCATGTTGGCTCGGCGTCGGGGTCGTCTCGCCTTCCGCGAGCCGCGCAATGAACGGCAGGAGACCCCCACGTGCACCGCGCCACGGCGGCCTTTCTCCTCGTCGGGGCGGCGGCAGCGTGGAGTGCCTGCGCCGCTAAGGTCCGCCAGGACGTGTTCGACGAGACCATGCAGGAGATTCGAGGCGAGCTGGGCGATCTGGATTCCAGGGTCTCGGACAACTCGGCGCGGATCGACACGAACGAGGCCGCCCTGGCCGCCCTGCGCGAGGATCTCGAAGCCCTCTCGGCACAGCTCGGCGAGGTCGAGGCTCAGATCACCGAGATCGAGAACGGAATTCGGTTCGCGATGCCGGTACACTTCGATTTCGATCGCGCGGAGATTCGGCCCATCGATCGTCCGACGTTGAATCGCTTCGCCGCGGTGGTGGAGAAGTACTACCCCGCCGCCGTGCTCACCGTGGAGGGGTTCGCCGACCCCGCCGGATCGGCGGCCTACAACAAGCGGCTCTCCGAGAGGCGAGCGGAGAACGTGGCCCAGTACCTCACCGACCACGGTGGCCTCGACGCCTCCGGAATCCGAATTGCCGGGTATGGTGAGGAGCGCCTCGTCATCCAAGGAGCGCGGGGTCCAGGCCGGGCCGGGCTTGAGAACCGTCGCGTCGCATTCATCATCGAGTTCGGTGGGGAGCTGCCGACGGAGACGGTCGCGACCGCCGGAACGTGACCAGGGGGGACCCGAGCGAGCGACGGCGCGCCGATCCGAGCCGCGGACTGGCGCTGCACCCGTCAGTCCGTCGGGGCCACGAGCTCCGGCGTCAGGGGCCCCGAGAAAGCCGCGAAGTAGGTGGGTCACGTTGGTCGAGCTCAGGACGAAGGAGAGAGGCGCTTCGGCGGCACGCGGGTCAGGTAGCAGCAGGACCTCAGGGGCGCACGCCTAGCCAGCGTGACGCACGATGGCTCGCGCCGAACAAGCACCTAGCCGCGCCGGGCAGGGCGCCGTCCGGGGGCCCCTTTGAGGTCGCTGCTTGACTCGAAGGCGGGCTCCTTTGGTCTCTGCGCTTGCTGAGGGTGCACTCCCGGGTAAGTTCCCGCTAATGCACAAGCCGCTGAGCAAACTTCAGCCCGTCTTCTGGTTCCTCAAGCGGGCGTCCGCGATTGGGAACTGGTGGGCTGGCATATCGGTCCTCTGGACAACCGCAGCAAAGGTCCTGGGCGCTCTCGTCACCGGAGCCACGATTCTCTGGAACGCGACCGCAGACGCCCGTCCCGCCACGCTTCCCGCATGGTTCCTATTTGTCGGTCATGCGCTCCTGCTGGGTCTCGGAGTCTGGACGCTTCTAGGATTGCTCACACGGACATCCAAATACGTACGCGCCCCTTCGCGGTTTCGTGACCTGCCGCGAAGCCACAAAGCGCAGCTCTTGAGGATGTCGTTCCGTGACGAGCTCTGGGACACGGAGCCGGACGAAACGATGTATCAAGACCTCGTGAAGCTCGGTCTGGTATCTGCACGGTTTGAGTCACATGGAGGACAGGTTCGGGCGGGTTTGACAAGAGCCGGAAGGAACTTGGCCACCGACTGGGACTGGGAGCGGACGCTGGCCTCGGCCGAAGTGGCGGTCGTCAAGTATGGCGCGGACGGTCGCAAGTTCCTTTTGCATCTTCAATATCAGAGTAATCCGTGGCCCGACGAGGACAAGTGGTTGGCGTACCCGGTCTTTGTCGCCGGCGAGAGAATGGCGCAAGGCAAAGTTTTTCAGAAATGTCTCCTAGGTGATCCCGTATCTCATGTCGAGTTTGTTCTGACGAATGCCGGGCGACGGGCGATAGGTAAGTGGTATCCTCGATTGTCGATTGAGCGCGACCGGATAAGGATTCCCCTGTCGGCAATATCTGACGCACCCGCCCATTTCAAGCCGTGACTATGTCACATCCGACGAACAGCACGCCGAGTGAGCGTGCGGCAGACAGATCGGACTCGTGATCAGACCGACACCGAGGACTCAGACCAGCCGAAAGATACCGAGCACTGAAGTCGCTGTCCTCACTGAGGGGAAGCAGGTCATTAGCCCGTTGTGATCGCAGTCGAAGACGGCACTTGCCGAGTGATTCGGGGTCACACGATAAGGAAGCGAGCCGTCTCCCGGCCGGTCGCATGGCTAGCGTCTTCGAGCGAGGCCGGTCTCGTCTGAGCTCCCCTGTTCGGAGTGCGATGGATGATCTGGGCAGTCGTTCTTGCGGCCACGCTGTGGGGTGCGCCGACCCTCACAGGATCCGAAGAGCCAATCTGCATCTGGGGGGGCGCGGTGCCGCGGCTCGTCATCCTGGCGGGCGAGACGCTCCTCACCGGGACGACTTTGGACTCCTGGAAGTCAGATCGTGAATGGCCGCCGGATGATGAGGATCGTCGGACCGGACAACCTAAGGGTCAGGTCGTCCGAGTCCGTACGGCCAGCGGACTGGGAGCGGCCTCTCTGGGCGAAGGAGTGAATGTAGTCGTCGTCCGGTGGGGCGTTTATGATGATTGCAGTTGGCACCCCTTCCGCGACACGCTTCCCGTGGGTACGACGCAGCATTTTCGCGGAAGGCTTCGCCCCGATAGCCTCTGGGTCGATGGGGCTCCCACGCTCGATGTGGTACCTAATCCCCTCACCGAATTCCCCGGGCGCGATGAGTCCCGGGCGAGCGTCCCCTTCGACACGTACCTCGACTTCATCTCCGCGCTTCCGGATTCGGCAAGCTGGGTGCGGGATTGCCGTCCCCCCACCCTCGAGGTGACCACGTGGCTTGCCAGGCACCCGGAGCTTCAGAACCGCCGCCCGTTCTTCTGGGGAGACGACCTCATCGAGTCCTGCAATCAGGATCTGGAGTTTCGCGCCGATGACTTCACGTTGTGGGCATGGGACGACTCGACCTGGGCCCGGCTCCTCCAGTGGCGCGAGAGTGGCGGATGTGATCTCCTCTCAGAGAGACCGGGGCAGTTAGATGAGGCGGCTCATGGAGCCTTCGTCGCATCTGACGCGGAGCAATGGGCCATCAAGTGTGTGTTGCGCGACTCCTGGCAGCTGGCCGTGGTCGTGCTGGAGGCGACCCCGCGCGTTGTCGAGTTGGCGCGGATGGCGGGGGATGGACGGGATTGGACGGTCGTCGTCGCCCACCCGGAGTACTTCTCGTGGATGAGCGCGCGGGAGTTCCAGAGTATCTCTCCGCTTCGCCGACCGGAGCGGGATGCGATCCTGATCTTGGGGACAGATCGCGAGCTCGGGTGGTACGAGTCGGAGCAGGGTTGGCACAGTCTCCGGATTCGATGCTGCACCTGGCCGGGGGAGATGGATCCTTGAGACGGGCCGGCGCGGCGATCGGGGGGAACTGTGTCCACGCCGGGATGTTGCTCGCGGCTGGTGCGTCCCTGATCGCGACGTCGCCGTCGCTGGCCCAGATCGACACGGAGACCTGTTTCTTCATCAGTCCGTATCGGGAAACGGCTCTCGTACGTTGGGACTCAGAGACCCAGCTGCAGGGCACCGTGCTGGACGGATTCGTGGCCGACAGACCACGACGGGAGACCGGCTCGGACCCCCGGCGCGGTACAGCCCACGGACAACCCGTCCTCGTCCGATGGGCGGAGGGCCCGGGAGCGGAGCGCGTCGCGATCGGAGACACGGTCGTCATCGTCGCGTGGACGCTCGGCGAGGATTGCGCTTGGTACCCCGCCGATGCACTCCCGGCATCCGAGACCCCGTGGCATCTCGAACTGCGGCTTAGACCCGATACCGCGTGGCTTGGCGGACGCCCCACATTCGATATCACCCCACACGAGATGTGGCCGATGTTGGGCAGGTCTCGTGTCTCGCGGATCCCACTCGAGGTGTATCGAGACTTCGTCACCCAGCTCCCGACCGAGGCAGAGTGGGAGGACAACTGTCGCGTAGCCATTGATAGGGCGGCCGCTTGGGTCGATGAGCATCCGGACGTGGCGAGGCACCTCCCCAGCGTGAGCTTCATGCGCGGCCCGTGCATGGCCGTGTTGGAGCGCAAGGCGGCCGAGCGAGCGAGCGCATCGCGATCGGTGCCCGACTCGGCTCCCGCCGGGTTCCCGCCAGCCCTTTTTGAGTGGATTCGTGCGCAGGGTTGTCGGTCTCAATCTGGTGGCGTCCCCGCTGCTCCGGGTCGGTTTTCGCGAAGCCCAGGACCGCAATGGGCGGTCCAGTGTGTCTCGCCTGACTCATGGCGCCTGGTCGTCGTAACGCTCGACGCCACCACCCGAGATGTCGACCTCGTGAAGTGGCTGGGGAGTGCTGATGAATGGGAGGTGGCCGTCGCCGGATCCGACTACTTCGATTGGACGAGCGCTTGGGAGTTCACCTGGAGAGACCCGTACCCCCGACCGACTGACGACGTGGTGCTTCTTCGCGGACCGGATGGGCCGACGATGGCGTTCTATCACAGCCCGGAGGGTTGGCGGCAGCTAACCGTTCGATGCTGTCACTGGCCGGAGCCATAGCCGGAGCGTCAGCCTCGGTGATCACAGTCCATCATTACCGGATCGAGGAGAAGCTCGGGTTCCGTAGCCGCGGAGGGGGTCTGAATCGTCCGGCTAGTGAGGGAGAGAAAGGACCCCGTCGGCGAGGCTGTCGAAGAACCCTTCCGCGTCCCGGGCGGCAGCCAAGGATGCGAGCTGGGCCTGCTTATTCGGGTCGCCTGCGCAGGGGCTTTCCAGAAAGGCGGGCTGGTCCTCCGCAGGCATCGCTCTCGCCCGCTCGAATAGTTCCTTCAGGGGCTCTCAGTCGCTTGCGTCCATCGACCTGCGCAGCCCGTCGGCAGGGCTGGCCCGTGTCCCGGTGCACCTATGCCGTCGGCAAGAGTCCCCAGCCCCAGTTCGGGCGAGGGGCGTCGGCCCAACAGAGAGAGGGGTTTCTGGATCAGGTTCTCCTAAACGTAGGCGCTCGGTTCGAGGGGAGGTCGAGGCTCGTGGACAGCCCGAGCAGTCTGGCTTGGCTACAACGGCAGAAGGCGCGTGGTATATCCCGTTCTAGCGAAATACGCCGGGGTAGCGGGCCGCTTTTAAGTCCGATGCGTCCGGAGGCGACGGAGCGGACCATGTCGGTTCACGCATCAAGCACGCCGACTAGCGTGAGGCCGGAGCCCATTCTCCTGCAATAGAGCATCGCGCAAGGCGATTAGTATGGCGGCGGTGGCGCCCCAGATTCGCTGACCATCGAAGTGGAACTCCAACGGAAACGCCACGCGATCCAGGTTGCTGGATCCATGTCGTTGACTTGCCGGATCCAACAAGTAGCCTAGGGGAACCTCGAAAACGGACTCGACCTCCGTGTGATCCAGGGTCAGTCGAGTATCATCTGCGAGAAGGCCTACGACCGGCGTCACCGCGTACCCGGTAAGAGTAGCAATGGGGGATAAGAAGCCGGCCACCTCGACCTGGTGCGGGTGGATACCGAGTTCTTCCCCGGTTTCGCGGAGCGCCGTCTCAACGATATCGACGTCGCAAACCTCCATGCGGCCGCCCGGAAAGCTGACCTGACCACTGTGGTGTTTGAGCTTCGCCGACCGGCGCGTGAACAGCACGGAGAGGCCATCGGGTCGATCGACAATTGGTATCAATACCGCGGCAGGAGCCAGCGTGTCACTGAGGCGCTCACGAAATCCTGGTCGCCAGCCCCGGGTGGCGACTGCGACGTCAATCAGGGTGGGGTCCTCCGCAGGCTGTGTACCGGACAGTCGCGCGCGAATGTCCCTTGCAGACAGACTGCCCGTTGAGTCCGGCATCACAGCATCCAGTACTCCTTCCGCAGGCTACCACGGCGTGGGTGCATGGCTCCGAACGGAGACCCGGTCTCCCCCTCTTCGACAGGAGTCATTCCACGCGGCAGTTGTCTCGTGCCGAAAGCAAGCACTACCGAGAGTGGGTGGCGCGGCCTAGGAGAGCAACCGACGGTAAAGCCGACGGTATGGGGCCAAACGGGCCAAGACCGAAACTCCCCGATAGTGCTATGGGCCCGGGTGGATTTGAACCACCGGCCTCACGCTTATCAGGCGTGCGCTCTAACCAGGCTGAGCTACGGGCCCTCACGTACCGCGCCGGGTGGGTACCCGGTGGGGCGGGGGATGTTACCGCTTCCGATGTGCCGATTCAAGGTACCGGGCTACGCCTGAGGAGCGCGCCTCCCGGGCTTCACGAGGCGGCCGGGCGTGGTCGCTCGAGCTCCGCGCACCCGATCGAGAATCTGTCCCCGATCGGAACACCTGTCTCGCCCTGAAGCACCCGTCCAAGCCGAAGCTCGGCATCGGTAGAGATGACCGACCCTGTAACGGAAACGGGCGTCTCGAAACGATACAGGTCGAGAGTCGTTACACACGAGCCCGTTAGTCTGAAGGGGATTCGGCAGATTCGCGATCCCGTTGTGCGCCCCGGGGCGCCTGGGCGTCAGAGGCCCGTCCACTGGATCATAACGCCCTGCGCCAGTCACGACATAGGCGCCTCAATCTGTTCGGAACCAGCATCGGCGGTCAGTTGCCGACCGGCTTCCTGCGTGAGTGTGGTGTGGAGATCGACACGAAGTTCGGGGAGCCCTAGCAGCCTGCTAGGAATCGTCAATCTTCGTTCTGCCCCCAATCATCATCCAACTCCCCGAGGTCATCCCACTCGTCGTCGTCCCAATCGTCTTCCTCGTCCTCCCAACCTTCGTCCCCATCGCAGTCTCCTTCTGGGCTCCTGACATGTTGAGGTTTCGCGGCGGTCCGCAAGCGGCTCGACCGCCGTTTTTCGCTTTTTAGAGCCGCTTCGTCTTGCTGTCAAGAGGAGCTCGAAGAGGGCCGGCGAGGTCTTTCAAGCGGCCGTTCAATCGTGGTTGCTCGTGCCCCCACCCGGCGTCTACTTTGCGCTGCCATGCGGAACACGACCGATTCACGCCGCGAGGCGAGAGCCTCGAGACCGAGCGCACCCCTTCTCGTGCCAGTCGCCATCGGCCTTTTCGGCCTTGTCGCGGGCTGCGATAACCCGCAGGCGTTTGGAGAGGCGAACAGCCTGATCGTGCTCGCGCCCGACTCTCTCTGGGAGCAGGTCGCGGACACCACGTACGCGATCCTGGAACCCACGATCTTCACGACGCGCGACGAGAAGCAGTACGTGGTTACGCAGGTCGACCCCACCACCGAGCAGTCCGCCGACCTGAGGGCATTCCGGAACGTGATCGTGTTCGGGCCGGTGGACGATCCGGACCTCGCCGCCGTCGCCGCGGCGGCCGGGCATACGTTCGAGTCGGTGCCCGTCCCGGAGGTGTTCCAGGCGCGCGATGTGTGGGCGCGTGGCCAGACCGTGACGGCCGTGGTGCTCCGCCAGACCCGAGAAGTCGAGAGTTGGGTGTCACAGCTGCCCGCAGTCCTCGCGATGATCGATTCCAGCTATCGCGACTGGGTGCGGAACAAGATGTTCGTGACCCCACCCGACACCGCGCTCGCCGAGGATCTGGAGCGGCGGTTCGGCTTCTCGATGCTCGTCCCCGAGGTGTACGATCACGTGGCCCGCGAAACCGAGGCCGGGGACAGCCTCGTGATCGTCCGGAACGACAACCCCGACCCCAGTGTGCTGATC
>JBDHFN010000077.1:0-15003 GCA_039590375.1 Gemmatimonadota bacterium | reverse complement strand
CGGTCAGGTAACGAAAGGGAGTGCGGGCGCCTCGCTCCGGCTCGGCCCAGTGTTCCAGGGTCCCCGGCAGGGCAGGGTGAAGGGCATCCGGCTGCTCCGTCTCACGGACCCGAACGGCCTTCACGCTGTGGGCGATCACGTTCGTGGTCAGCCCATCTTTTTGAAGACGTCCACGAACCACGAGGAAGGGCTCCATCCGTACTGTGATCCGGCACTTGTCGTAGATCTTGGGCTTCACAATCACGTTTATAGGACCGGACTCATCTTCCATTAACACAAAGACATAGCCGTTCGCGGTCGAGGGGCGTTGGCGGGCCACGACAATGCCGGCCACCGTCACGGTGGAGTGGTTGGAGAGGTCCGCAAAACGATCTCCGGTCACGGTCTCGGCGGGGAGCTCGTCCCGGATTAGGGAGAGGGGATGGAGGTCCGTGGAGAAGCGGAGCATGCGGTACTCGGCGACCATCCGCTCCGAGTCGTCGAGGTCGGGGAAGACGATTCGCGCGTACGGGTCCTCCAAGTCGAGCTCGGTCTGGGGATGGTCGTCCCGGCCGCCGCTCCGCCCCGAATCGTCTTCGGGGCCCAGCCAGAGCCCGGCCTGCCAGAGCAGCTCCCTCCGGGTCAGGCCGAAGCTCTCGAATCCACCGACCCAGATGAGGTTCTCGACGGCGGGCCTCTTCAGCGACGCGGGCGTTCTCCGGAGGAAGTCGGAGAGGGAGACGAACGGGCCGTGCCGCTCACGCTCCTCCACCACGCACTCGGCGATGTCGGCTCCCCAGCCCCGGACGAACCCCAGGCCGACCCGGACGTCGGACTCCTCGGGCGTGCACTTCGTCCGACTGTGGTTGACGTCGGGCAGGCGGATTCCGATGCCGTGGCGGCGGGCGTCGCGGCCCAGGGCGTCCAGGGAGTAGAAGCCCATGGGTTGGTTGTTGAAGAGCGCGACGTAGTATTCGGTGCCGTGGTAGTAGCGAAGCCAGGCGGATTGGTAGGCGAGCAGGCCGAAGGCGGCGGCGTGGGACTTGGGAAACCCGAACTCGCTGAAGGCGGTCACTTGCTGAAAGACCTTCTGGGCGGTGGTCTCGTCGACGCCCCGTTCACGTGAGCCGTCGCGGAAGGCCTCCCAGTGGGCGTCCATGGCCTCCTTGGAGCGCTTTCGGCTCATGGAACGCCGGAGACTCTCCGCCTGGCCGTCCGAGAACCCTGCGAGGGCCTGGCATACCTGGAGCACCTGATCCTGGAAGATGATGACGCCCAGCGTCTCTCCCAGGGCCTCTTCGAGGAGGGGATGGTCGTAGGGAACCCGGAAGTCGGGATCCTCGCGCAGGAGCTCACGCCGGCGCACATAAGGGTTGACGGCGCCCCCCACGATGGGGCCGGGCCGCACGATGGCCACCTGGATGGCCAGATCCTCCAGATTGCGAGGCTGCACGCGGCGGATCATCTGGATCTGGGCGCGGCTCTCCACCTGGAACATGCCGATGGTGTCGCCCGTGCAGATGTGCTCGTAGAGCGTCTCGTCGGCAAAGTCGATGCGGGACAGGTCCGGGGCCCGGCCCTCTCGCTCCGAGATCAGGTCCACGGCCTCTTCCACGAGGGAGAGCATGCCCAGCGCGAGAAAATCGATCTTGATGAACCCGGCGTCGTCGCAGGAGTCCTTGTCCCACTGGCACAGCACCCGGCCCTCCCAGGCGGCGGGCTCCAGGGGCACGATCTCCACCAGGGGACGGCTCGAGATGATCATGCCGCCCACGTGCTGGGAGATGTGGCGGGGGAGGCCCTTGATGTCGTCGGCCAGCTCACAGAGCGCTCTCCACAGTGGTGAGCCGGCCTTCTCCCGGAACTCGGGCAGGCGCTCGAGCTCCGCCAGCAGGCCCCCGCCCGAGCGCCGCTCCGCCAGCTTGGAGAGCTTCTCCAGGTCCCCCATCGGCAGGTCGAGCGCCTTTCCGATCTCACGGAGCGTCGATTTCAGACGGTACGTGGGAAAGGTGCACACGAGCCCGGTGTGCTCTCCGCCGTATCGCTCGTAGACCCGCAGGATCAGCTTTTCGCGGATGTCGCGCGGGAAGTCGAGGTCGATGTCCGGGACGCTTCTCATGGCCTCGTTCAGGAAGCGGCCCAGGAAGAGGTTCGTTTTGACGGGATCGACGTGGGAGAGGCCGATCAGGTAGCAGATGATCGACGACACCGAGGAGCCCCGCCCCCGTCCCGGAGGCAATCCGGCGTGGGCCCTGGGCGCGTTGCCCCGGATCTCGGCGGCCACGTCCCGGGCCAGCTCCATGATGTCCCGGTAGACCAGGAAAAAGCCCGCCAGGCCGTGCAGGTCCACGAGCGTGAGCTCCTGGTGGAGGCGCTCGCGTGCCTCGGTCTCCAGCTTGGAGCCCGCATAGCGCTCGTCCAGCTTGGCCAGACAGACGGCGGCCAGCATCTCGATCGCCGCGCCGCGCTCGCTCCCCTCGAAGTCCGGAAACGTGTAGCCCAGATCCTTGGTCAAGTCGAAGGCGGCGCAACGCTCGGCGATTCCCAGGGTGTGGGCGAGGGCGTCCGGGCGGCTCTGGAAGCGATGGGCCATCTCCTCGGGTCCGGCCAGGTAGAATCGTGCGTTGGCGCGGCGTTGCTCGTGCGAGCCGTTCAGCGTGGTCCGGTTCCGGATGGCCACCAGAACGTCCTGAAGCCGATGCCGCTCGGGGCGGTGGTAGTGGACGTTTCCCGTGGCCACCACGGGGATTTTGAGCCGGTCGGCGAGCCGGCCGAGGCTGCGGTTCCGGTAGCCGTCCCCCTTCTGTGAATTGTCCTGAAGCTCGACGAAAAGGCCCCGGGGGCCGAAGGCGCCGTGTAGGCGCCGGACCAGGAACTCGGCCGTGGCGTTGCTGTCTTCCAGAGCCCTCGACAACGGCCCTCGTCGGCAGCCGGTGAGCGCGATGAGGCCCTCGGTGCGTGCGAGCAGAGACGAGAGACGAAGCGTGGGCCGCCCGCGTTCACTCTGGAGATGCGCCTCACTCAGGAGCCGGCAGAGGTTGGCGTAACCGGTCGGGGTCTCGGCCAGAAGGGTCATGTGGCAGCCCCGGGTGAGTGCGTCACCGTCAGGGTCGGCCGAATCGCCCACGCCCAGTCCGTCCAGACCCTCCGGAACCCCCGGAATGTCCAGAGCCACCGTGACCTCGGCGCCCGTGATGGGCTGAAGACCCTCGGCGCGGGCCGCCTGGGCGAATTCCATGGACCCGTACAAGCCGTTGTGATCCGTGAGCGCCATGGCGGGATAGCCCAACTCGAGGGCCCGAAGGACCAGCTCCTCCGGATGAGAGGCCCCGTCCAGGAAGGAGAAGCCGGAGTGGCAGTGGAGCTCGATGTAGGGAGGCGTGGACACGATTTTCGGTTTTTGTTCGGGTGAGGATGCATTATAGACCGAAAACCGGTGAGTGGCAACGAAATGCCCGCCCTTCGCGCGTGCGCCGCTTCTCTCTACGTTTCCTCCCATGGAAATCGGCATCTACACGTTCGCGGAGACGCGCTTCGATTCCACGACGGGCCGCCAGCTCGACGTGGGCGATCGGCTGCGGGACCTCCTCGAGGAGATCGAGCTCGCCGACCAGGTGGGGCTGGACGTCTTCGGCGTGGGGGAGCACCATCGGCCGGACTATGCGGTTTCGGCGCCCGCCATCGTCCTGGCGGCCGCCGCGACTCGCACGAAGCGGATCCGCCTCACGAGCGCGGTCTCCGTGCTGAGCTCCGACGATCCGGTGCGCGTGTTCCAGGACTTCGCCACGCTGGATCAGATTTCCGGTGGACGGGCGGAGATCATGGTGGGGCGGGGGTCCTTCACCGAGTCGTTCCCCCTCTTCGGTCAGGATCTGTCGGATTACGAGGACGTGTTCAGCGAGAAGCTCGACCTTCTCCTGAGGCTGCGCGAAGAGGAGCGGATCACGTGGACCGGTCGGCATCGGCCGTCCATCGACGATCGCGCCGTGTATCCGCGACCGCTCCAGGATCCGATACCGACCTGGGTCGCCGTCGGGGGGACTCCGCAGTCGGCCAAGCGCGCCGCCATGCTGGGGCTTCCCATGGCTCTGGCCATCATCGGCGGGGCGCCGGAGCGCTTCAAGACCGTGGTGGATCTCTACCGCGAGACCGCGGCCGAGGCCGGGCACGATCCGGCGACGCTTCCCGTGAGCATCAACTCACACGGCTTTCTGGCCGACGACCCCGCCGAGGCCGCCCAGATCGCGTTCCCGCCGTTTGCCGAGACGATGACGCGCATCGGGCGAGAGCGCGGTTGGCCGCCCACCTCCCGCGCTCAATTCGACGGCGAGACGGCCCTCCGGGGGGCGCTCTTCGTGGGGAGCCCCCAGGAGGTCATCGACAAGATTCTCTTCCAGTACGAGATTTTTCGGCACCAGCGTTTCCTGATCCAACTGACGGTGGGGCCCATGCCCCACGACAAAGTGATGCGGGCCATCGAGCTCCTGGGGACCGAGGTCGCGCCCGCAGTCAGGGCGGAGCTTGGGGCGAGCGGTCCCGGGGACTAGGTTTGTTCCGCACGCGGACGAACTGAAGCGCCAACCGACCGAGGTGGTTGCCGACCGAGGTGCTCGTCACCGAGGTGCTCGCCGACGGAGGTGCTTCCAACCGAGACGCTTACCACCGGGGTGGATACATGGACATCAGCGTTGGAGACCGAGCGACCCGTAGCCTGACGCTCACCGCCGAGCACGTCGAGCGATTCGCGGAAATCAGCGGAGACCGCAACCCGCTTCATTTCGACGACGACTTCTGCTCCGCCACGCCATTCGGCCGGCGCGTCGTCCAGGGCGGGCTCACCACCGGTCTCCTGCACGCGCTGGTGGCCATGGACCTGCCCGGACCGGGTACGGTCTTCATGAGCCAGGAATGGAAGTTCACGGCGCCGGTCTTTCTCGATGACACGATCACGGCCGAGGCGGAGGTCCTGACCGCGCACGAGACGAAGCCCGTCACGCAGTTGGGGGTCACCGTGCGGCGTCAGGATGGAGAGACCGTGCTGGAGGGAGAAGCGTGGTGCTACACCTTCCCGGGGCCCGAGTGATGAGCGGCGGACGAAGGACACCGGGCGAGTTCGGGATCTCTCGGCCACTCCGAATCGTGGGCAGTCGCCGGATCTCTAGCGGCCTCCGGATCCAGTGGCGGCTCCGAGCCTCCGTCTGTCTCATCTCGCTCGGCCTCCTGGGAGGCTTGTTTGCGCCTCTCCCCGCGCAAGCCCAAAGCGCCCGCGAGATCATCGACCGTGTCGACCGGCTCATGAGGGGAGAGTCGAGTATCGCCCGGATCACGATGGACATCCGGACCGAAAACTGGGACCGGTCCCTGACGATGGTCGCCTGGTCGCTGGGCACCGAGCACGCCCTCATCCGGGTCGAGACGCCGGAGAAAGAGGCCGGAACGGCCACCCTCAGGGCCGATCAGGAAGTCTGGAACTACCTCCCCCGTGTGGATCGCACCATCAAGGTGCCGTCCTCGATGATGATGGGCTCGTGGATGGGTTCGCACTTCACCAATGACGATCTGGTGAAGGAGAGCCGGCTCATCGACGACTACGAGATCTCGATCGAGTTCGAGGGCCCCCGGGACGGCGTCGACGTATGGGAGTTCGTGCTCGTGCCGCTCCCCGAGGCCCCGGTGGTCTGGGGGAAGATCACCTACCAGGTGATGAAGGATGATCTGCTGCCGACATGGGCTCGATACTACGACGAGTCCGACGAGCTCGTCCGGACGATGACCTTCAGCGATTATCGCGTACTGGGCGGGCGGCTGCTCCCCGCCGTCATGACGGTGGAGCCGGCCGATAAGCCCGAGGAGACCACCGTCGTGCGCCACCATGAGATCGAGTTCGACGTGGGCATCGATGAGGACTTCTTCTCGCTTCGGAACCTTCGCCGCGAGAGATAGATGCATCCGAGCCGCGAGGGATCGATGAGAGACAGAAGGATCCGCGCCGCGAGGGATCGATGAGAGACAGAAGAATCCGCCGCCGCGAGAGATCGATGAGAGATCGATGAGGGACCAGCGGTGGATCTGGTGGCGCCTGGCGTGGCGCAATCTTTGGCGCAATCGGAAGCGCACGCTGATCACGGCCTCCGCTCTCGCGTTCGGTTACCTGGCCTCCGTGACCATGATCGGGCTCTGGCACGGCATGATCGGCGAGATGATCGAGACCGGGACCAATCTGGTTTCGGGCCAACTCCAGCTCCACGCTCCCGACTACTATCCCGAGCGGAGCATGTATGAAACGCTCGGTGGTCGGGACGGCATCGACGTGGACGAGCTGGTACGCCTCACGCGTGAGACTCCCGGCGTCGTGGCCGCCTCGCCTCGGGTCTATGGAGGAGGACTCGTCAGCTCGGGCACCGAGACCGTGGCCGGCATGCTGGTGGGGGTGGATCCCGACCTCGAGGGCGAGGTGACACGGCTCCTCGCGACGCCGGCCGAGGGCCGTGCTCCGCGAGCGGGTGAGCGGGAGATCTTCATCGGGAGGGACATGGCCGACCTTCTCGAGGTCGGGGTCGGAGCGGAGGTCGTTCTGGTGACTCCCGCGGCCGATGGCTCGCTCGGCAATGACCTCTACCGGGTCAGCGGCGTGTTCGAGACGGGCATGGCCGCGCTCGACGGATCGTTCGCCATCCTTCCCATCCGGTCACTCCAGGAGCTTCTCGCTCTGCCCCAAAACCGGATCCACGAAGTGGCGGCCTCCGTGGAAGACGCTTGGAGCGCACCGGCCATGGGGGATTCGCTCGCGGCCGCGATCGGCGCGAGTGGACTCGACTACCCCGTGTCTCCGCGGCCCTGGACCGTCTTTCGCGCGGAGCTCGCGGCCTATGCCGACCTAGCGGGGGCGGCAAACGGAATCATCGTCGGCATCGTCTTCATCATGGCGGTCTTCGGGGTCGCGAACACCATGCTTCTGGGCACGTTCGAGCGTCGCCGGGAGTTCGCCGTCGTGCTCGCCCTGGGCACGAATCCATCGAGCGTGGCTCGCACGGTGGTCTACGAAGGGATGATCCTGGGGGTTCTGGCCTTGGCCGCGGGGGCCGCGCTCTCCGCGCCCGTGCTGTACTGGCTTCACAACTATCCGCCCGACCTCTCCAACTTGTTCGGCGACTTCACCATGGCCGGGTCCGTCGTCCGCCCGGTCCTGCGCGCCGATTATACGGTGGATGGTCCCTTGGCGAGTGCGGCCGGTCTTCTCATTACCTCGGTCTTGTCGGCCCTCTACCCGGCGTACCGAGCGGTGAGAATACCGCCGGCCGACGCTCTGGCCGGCCTATGAGACGTACTCCCACGCTCTTGCGGCTCGCCAGCCGCGGCGTTCTGCGGGAAGCGAGGAGGAGCCTGCTCACGTCCTCCGCCATGGCGCTCGGTCTGGCGCTCCTCATGTTCTCTCGCTCGTTGGCCGATGGGGGCCATGAGGACTGGATCAACACGGGTGTGCGGATGGGCTCGGGACATGTCCTCTTCCAGGCTCCGGGCTTCCGTGAGAGTCGGAGCCTGGACGACCGACTCTCCGGGGACGAGGCCGAGGCCGCCCTGGCGTCCCTGGCCGCTCTGGATGAGCGACTCGCGCCGCTGGCCACTACGGTCCGTCTCTCTACGGTTGGGCTCGCCAGTTCGGCGTCGTCTGCTCTTCCCGTCATGATCGACGGGGTGGACCCGGTGGCGGAATCCGGGTTCTCCCACGCCGCGGAAGCGGTTATAGAGGGCCGGTACCTGGAGCCCGATGACCGCCTGTCGGCCTATGTGGGCACGGGAGTGGCCGAACGTCTGGACCTCTCTCTCGGGTCCCGGTTCGTATTGACGGCTCAATCGACCAGCGGCGACATCGAGGGGCAGCTGGTCCGGGTGGTCGGGGTCTTTCGCACGGGGTTGCCGGAGGTGGACGAGGGCTTGGTCCACATTTCCATCTCCACGGCCCGGTCCTGGCTCGGAGCGGAGGGTGCGGCGACCACGGTGGGAGCCATCCTGCCGGCCAGCAGCGTGGTGGACGAGGTCGTGAGTGCTGTCCGCTCCGATATCGCCGTTCGCTCGAATTTCGGCGAGGACGACGTCCGGGTGTTGAGCTGGCAGGAGGCCTACCCCGAGCTCGACGCCGCGGTGCGCATCGATGACTACGGCGACTATGTCTTCCACGGCATTCTGTTTGCCATCGTCGCTCTGGCCGTGCTCAACACGGTGCTCATGGCCGTCCTCTACCGGAAGCGGGAATTCGGAGTGCTCCAGGCTCTGGGCCTGACCCCCGCCGAGACCGGTCTCGTCGTCTTCGTGGAGGGGCTGTTGCTGACGGCGCTCGCGGGTGTCGCCGGCATCATTCTCGGGGTGGCGGTGACCTGGGGCTTCTTCAGTGACGGGCTGGACTTCAGCTTCTTCATGGACGAGGAGTTCACCTTCTCGGGCATCGTCATGGATCCCGTCATCGTCCCGGAGTTTCGCATGGTGCACCTGTTTCAGAGCTTCGTGTCCATCGCCGTCGTGGGAATCTCGGCGTCCATCTATCCCGCCTATCACGCGACCAAGATCGATGTCGGAGAGGCACTGAAATTCGAATGACGGACGTTTCGACGGCAGAGATTGCTCTGAGGACCGAAGACGTATGGAAGATCTACCCGCAGGAGCCGGAAGACGTGGAGGCGGTCCGCGGGGTCTCCCTGGAGGTTCGTGAGGGGGACTTCATGACCATGGCGGGACCGTCGGGCTCGGGGAAGACCACGCTTCTCAATATGCTGGGAGGGCTGACCCGCCCCACTCGCGGACGCATCTGGGTGCGGGATCTGGAGATCACGGAGCTCTCCAACAAGGAGTTGGCTCGCCTCCGCCTCGAGAGCATCGGCTTCGTCTTTCAGGCCTTCAACCTTCTGCCCGTGCTCTCGGCACTCGAGAACGCCGAATTCTCGCTTCTCCTCCGGGGCGTTCCGGCCAAGGAACGCCATGAACGCGTGCACGCGCTCTTCGAGGAGATCGGGCTCGAGGGGCTGGCCGATCGGAAGCCGGCACGGCTCTCGGGAGGCCAACAGCAGCGGGTGGCGGTCGCCAGAGCGGTCGTGGGCAAGCCCGCGCTCGTCCTCGCCGACGAGCCCACGGCCAACCTCGATTCACACACGAGCGACGCGCTCCTGGGGGTCATGGAGCGCTTGAACCACGAGCACGGCACGACCTTCCTGTTCTCGACCCACGACCCGCGCGTGATGGAGCGAGCCCACCGGCGCGTGACACTCGTGGACGGGCAGATCGCATCGGACGAGAGGGATTGACGGGCGCCGGGGGTGGGAAGACCCCGTGGGCGCTGATCGTTGCGGTGATCTGCCTCGCGCTCGGAGCCACGGACCTGCGGGCGCAGTTGTTCGACGTCTCCGCCTACTATTTCAATCTGGCGAGTGGATCGGGAGACAGCCCCCTCGTCGACGCGGGCGCGTCGGACTTTCAGCGCCTGCGCCTGATGTGGGCACCGGACGTGGGTCCGCTGGCCCTGGACGTGGCCTATGAGCACACGCTGTTCTTGAATACGACCGATGTACCAGCCACGGCTACGGGGATTCTGGTGCCCGAGGCCGGCGGGAATTGGATGACCCTGGATTGGACCGTGGACGAGGGGGATCACCTCACCTGGCGGCATCGCTTCGACCGTCTCGGCCTGACCGTTCCCCTGGGTGCTTCGACCGAGCTGTCGGTGGGCCGGCAGGTCGTTTCGTGGGCGAGCACCCTCATCCTCACGCCCGCAGATCCCTTCACGCCGTTCGATCCGGCGGATCCGTTCCGGGAGTACCGTGCCGGCGTCGATGCCGTCCGGTTCCGGGCCTACCCGGGTCCGTTCAGTGAGATCGACCTCGTGGTGCGGCCCATCTCCAGGGCCGGGGACGATCAGATCACCGCGCTGGCCCGTGGCAAGACCAACTGGAGGGGTTGGGACGTCGCGGTCTGGGGCGGAGTCGTATTCGACGAGCCGGCCGGCGCGCTCAGCCTGGTCGGCGCGTTCGGACCGTGGGCCGTCCGCAGCGAAGTCGCGGTCCGGTCGGAGGCGGACGACGTGATCGTGCGAGGTACCCTCGGCGTCGACCGACGCTTCTCCGTGGGTGGTCGGGATCTCTACCTGATCGCCGAGTATCAGCACGACGGATTCGGGGCCGCTGGCTCGGACGATCTCTTCGGCGTCCTGGCGTCGGATCCGTTCCAGCGAGGGGAGCTTCAGGTGCTCGGGCGGGACGCACTCGCCGTCCAGGGGTCCTACCAAATCCGTCCATTGTGGGGCGTCGACCTTCTGACGGTCACGAGCCTGGCGGACGGAAGCGGCCTCGTGTCCGGCGGTGTGAGTTGGTCTGTCGGTGCCAATTCGAGCCTTCGGGCCGGCTTCTTCCTCGGATTCGGAGACGATACCCTGGATCCCGTTGCCGGGATCGGGTCGGAGTTCGGCGCCCGGCCGCCCGTGGGGTACGTCTCACTCTCGCACTTCTTCTGATCGGGGGGGGACGCCGCTCGGCCCCCCTTTTCTAGTTAGACGAGGTGTCGCGAGCCTGAAACCGGCCGGTCTGCTCCAGGACGACGCGGTAGCCTTCGACCTCGCTCGGAATTCGCTCCTCCAACTGTTGGGTCGGCCCGGCGACGAAGACCTTGATGCACGGCTGATCTTCGCAGAGGCCGATGCCAGTCCCAACGACTCCGGGAAGGTCCATCCACTGCGGGGTGAAGGCCTCCTGAACCTCTTCGATGGATCGCTCCACGGTCGCCTCCGGAGGCACGCCCTCGGTGCGGGTTCCGTTCCCGGTGCAAGACGAGAGCGCGATCATGAGCACGATCGACGAACTAGCGAGGCCCTTCATCGTCCTCCCCGACCATCGTACTGGGACTACGGTTTGTTCACCGTAATCGTAGTGCCGTCGCTATCGCCATCGGAGTCGTGGTTGTCTTGCGTGACCGATTCACCCGTAACGGCATATTCCACGCTTCCGTCGCGCTTGCGTATACCCGTGCGAGTCACCGTGCACTGACCACTCTCATCCGTGACTGTGGCGCAGGCCCCTGATCCGGTGCCGGGACCCGTCCATTCGCCCGTCACCGAGAATCCCGCCACCGGCAAATGGCTGGCGTCGTGAACGGTGATCGTCACGAGCGCGGTCCATGTGGAGCCGTTGTTCTGGCTGCCCGCCTCGAGATCGCCGACATGCTCACCCGTCGCTGGCGTAGTTGGTTCCGTGACCGCGATGGTCTGGCTGTCCTCGTCGATCGCACCTTCATTGTCTGTGACGGTTAGCGTCACGGTGTAGTTGCCGCCCGCGGCGTAGGTGTGATCGGGCGTCTGGCCGGACCCCGTCGCGCTCGGCTCGCCAAAGTCCCAGTCCCAGCCGACGATCGAGCCGCCGGGGTCGACCGATCCCGATCCGTCGAACGCGCAATCGAGGTCTGTACAACTGAACGTAAACGACGCCGTGGGGGAGGTGTTGCCGATACCACCACTGCCGTCATCGATCGTGACATTGAACGCGCTCAGTACCGCGTCGATCGGGCTGGCGATCGTGTGCGACGAGCTTCCCGCGAAGAGGAGGGCCACCGGGTTCAGCCCGACAGCCGTCACGATCCCCGAGCCGGAATCCCCTCCGGCGCTGAATGAGCCTGGAGTAATGACGACCTGGCCCACAAAGCGGGCGAGCTGCTTGCAGCGAAATGGGCCTTGCGTCTGGTAACAGACATCGACCGTCGCGTTGATTGCATCCACGGTGCCGTTGGTCGTCTCCGTCGTGCGGCCGTATTTCGTCACCCCCATGGCGGGAGAAGCCAGCGCCGTGACGGCGCTCGGCTGGCCGTATCCCTCATCCCCCGTATGGGACAGCACGTCGCCCGAGACGATGCTCGCGATCGCGGCGTCGACGGTGTTGTTGCTGCCGTCGAACTTGATCTCGACGAAATCGGCGAGACTGCCGATCTTGTCGGCCGGGTCAGAACCTCCGTCGTACGGCCCGGGTTGCAGGATGTTGTCCCCCCTGGTGGCGTTGTTGGAGTTCGCCATCACATGGTTGTTGCTGAGAATATAGGAGTCACCCGCGGCGTTCTTCACCTTGAAGCCGAGTGTCCCGGCAGTGATGTCGGGGTGCCCGATCGACATGCCCAGGGGCGCCGGCCGGATGTTTGCCGTCTCATCGATCAGACCAGCGACGAACATGCCGCTCTCTACGGTCCGGGTCAGTACGCCATCTACGCGATCCGGTATGCCGCTCGTGCCGGGGCCGACAGTGAACACCACGACCGTCGGTTCTCCGTCGACGCCCACACCCACCCCGTGCCCGACCACCCCTGGAATTGCCATGAGCCGGTTCCCGTGGCGTTGCTGTGCGTCGAGGGCCGGGCGTATGCCCAGCTCCTGGATCAGAGTGGCGCTGGCTCGAGACGTCTCGACATCTGGACCGGACAGGGAGCTCGAAACGTCCGAGCAGCCTGACCAGAAGGCGGCAGCAGCAAGTGCTGCCACGGCTACAATCCGCCGAGAACGAAGGGGTGGGGTCGCGCGTCTCATCTCGAACCTCCTATATGTGGAACTCGATCTGTCTTCCAACCTAGCCAGCGACGGGTTGGCGAGCCAGAATCATCGGCGAGCCACGGTCAATCTTCGAGAAACCGGCGCCGACGCCTCGAGTGGGACCTCGGGAATGATGCTGGGCAGTGGGTCAGTGAACCAGCCGGAGCCTACCAGGGGTGTCGGGCGCCATGGCTTCCCGCGCGCCGGCCTCGGCTTCCTCCATCCCCACGCGGATGACGTCCGAGCCGAATCCGCGACGGCTCAAGAAGGCGTGGAGGCGTCGGCGAGCCCGTTCGCCTTCGTCGGAGCGGTCCTCGCTGGCCAGGCTCTCTATCAGGGTCGAGCTCTGACGGTCGAGCCAACGTCGAGCGGCCGCGCAAGCCAGCGCCCGTTCCGACGTTTCTTCGTTGCCGAATACCTCGTCGATGGCTTGCGCTGCTGTCTCGGCGGACACCCCCTTCTGGCGCAGCTCCTGGACTAGACGACGGCGTCCTCTCGGCCTGAGGCGGATCCGGCTGCGCACGTACGCCGAAGCGAAGGCCCGGTCGTCGATGAGCTCCTGTTCCTCGAGACGGCCCAGACACCACTCCACGAGCGCATTCGGGAAGCTCTTGGAACGGAGGCGGCGCCGAAGCTCCTGTTTGGCGATCGGTTTGTACGAGAGGAGATGAAGGGCGGCTTGGCGAACACGCCACTTGGTATCGTCTTCCTGCAACCGGGCGAGATCCTTCGCGCTCACGTCGTCTCCGACGTAGATGCCCGAGCTCTCTACGACGTCCAGGGCGAGCTCGAGGGGCTCTATGGCTTCCGGGGCTTCCGGGCCCTCCAGATCCACGAGGACCCGGTTCTTCTTACTCGGTGTGATGCCGAGGATTCTCACTGTGCGTACCACTCCCCGGCTACGAGGTCCCGAAAGAGGACGGCCGGCCGGCCGTCCTCCAGAACCAGAGCGTAGTACTCTCTGGAAATCGGCTCACGCCACCATTCATCGTCGATCCTCCATCGCTCCCGAACCGCCATTACCCGGAGCCGCTTTCCTTTTTGACGAAGCTCGGTCGGTAAGCCCTCGTCGTCGGTGCGAACTCGGACCGGGGAAGGGGACTTCAACGGCCGCAGCCCCTGCCGCAGGTTGGTGCGCCCGTGTCCGGCGCGACTCACTGTTGGGGTAATGGAATTCATGAGCATCGGGGCTCCCGCCCTGTTTTGATGTCACAAAATATGATTCAAAGTGGCCTGTTCGCGGACGAACCGAAGATAAACCGAAACCAGGGGCGATGCAATTCCTGATGGGGACTCGACAACGGGCTAAAACTCAGAAGTCGGTTTGTCGGAGAGGGCTCTCGGTCCGGTACCGTTCGCGCATAGGGGAATACTCGTAGAGCAGCGCGGTGGGGTCCGACCACAGTTCCTTCCTCAGACTCAGAGTCGGCCTCAGGCCCGGAGCCGGCTCCCGCGGCGCAAACCCTCCGGTGCCGGCAGGGAAGACAGGCTCGCGAGACGGGGGCCCGGAGACCACGATGGGCGCCAGGGCCACTTGGGCCGTAGAACGCCCGAGGGCCGGGGTCCACGCGATGACCCCCAGCACGATCGCGATGCCCACGGCGGTCAGCACCGGGACGGCCGAACTCCCGGCGGCCCGGAGGAGCGCGTTCTCGTCTTCCACATGAAACAAGCGGTGCTCCAAGGCGGGTCGGAAGCTTTCGGATGGCTCGATGCGGGGTAGGGTTCGCAGCAGCGCGGCCCCATTCGCGACCGCCCGCTCATACCGCGCGCACTTTTCACAGTTTTCCAGGTGCGCCTCCAACGATCGCAGAGACGGAGAGTCCGGTGACCCGTCATAGAAGTCGGAAAACCGGCTCAGAAATTCCGAACATTCCACGTGTGACATCGCTCCTGTTTTGTATGATGGTTCACTATCGTGCGGCGGGGAGTTCGAATAATACGGTGGTGGGCTGGGTGGTGTTCCCGTGGATCCGATATAATGCTTGGTGAGGATTGACCGTCCGATGACATGGAGGAGAGACGCCATGAATCTTATTCGTTCGAAGCTCTTCACACTGTTTGCCGTGGCACTGCTCGCCGCCTGCGGCAGCTCGCCCACCGGTAACGGTGGAAATGGAAACGGAAACGGAAACGGAGACCCCCGCACGATCAAGACCTTTCCGTTGTTGGAGGGGGACATCCAGGAAATCTTCACCCGCAGGGGTTGCACGGCGCAGAATTGCCATGGGGCGACGATGCAAGGCGGTCTGGGCCTGGCATCCGCCAATGAATCGCTGATGGACTTGGTCAACGTCCCGTCGGAGGGCGATCCGAGTCTCGACCGCGTCGAACCGGGTGACGCCGTCAACAGCTATCTTTGGTTGAGGGTGTCGGGTACTGCCGGATCGCTGATGCCCGTGGGGGGCCCCAAGCTGGACAACATCGATTTGACCAACATCATGAACTGGATCAACACCGGAGCCCCCCTCAAC